>NZ_JBEXUP010000125.1:0-24439 GCF_040614375.1 Nonomuraea sp. NPDC005983 | reverse complement strand
GACCGCGAACCCGCTCCCACAGACACTTACCGCTTAACCTGCAGAAACAGGATCACTCGAAGATCGATTCATACACCACGTCCGTGGACGTGACCTCCCCGCTCGATGTCCTCGGCGTCGTACGTGCGCGGGTGCTCCCCGTACACGCGGGGATGGTCCCGTCGGCGAACTGATTGCCCACCTGCGGTTGAAGTGCTCCCCGTACACGCGGGGATGGTCCCACCGCAGCGTCCAGGGTGCGGGCGAACGCCTCGTGCTCCCCGTACACGCGGGGATGGTCCCACCGCAGCGTCCAGGGTGCGGGCGAACGCCTCGTGCTCCCCGTACACGCGGGGATGGTCCCGTCTTCCATCGACTCCCCCTGATGGACAACGTGTGCTCCCCGTACACGCGGGGATGGTCCCCGCGGCGCCCTGCTGCGGACCGACCTGCTCACGTGCCCCCCGTACACGCGGGGATGGTCCCAGCCGTACTGCATCCCCACCCGCTACGGCGCCGTGCTCCCCGTACACGCGGGGATGGTCCCGGCAGCACACTGTCAGGCGGCGCTCTCATCGTGTGCTCCCCGCGCACGCGAGGATGGTCCCAGCAGGTACTTGGCAGCCTTGGCCGCGTTGCCGTGCTCCCCGCGCACGCAGGGATGGTCCCGACCGCACCCAGTGGCGATCCCGATCAGGAGCTGCTCCCGCGCGTGCGGGGATAGCCCTACGCGGTGCGCCTCGTAGGCCCAGCTTTGCTGGGCCTACTGAGCCGCAGTCCTACACGTTGTCCAACTGGCCGACCAACGTGATCCCGGTTTCCACGAGGTAGCAGTCGCACGAGCCGCATCCGGGGGTCATACATCCTCCCTGAGGTAAGCGATATATCGACCATAGGACGGACACAGCCACAGCTCTTTAACCAGTACAGCTAGAGTGCCGTTCGCGTACCGTGCGCCGCGAAATACGCACAGGCCGCAGAATTCGATCGTCAGGCGCGTTACTGCAGATCAGCAGCAGCGGCGACGAGATGATCAAGTGCCGCGGAATCCCGCAATATTCCGCGGAATCCATGGCACACCACGATCACAACTCCTCGGATGCTTGGTCGTCGACGAGCAGTTCGACGCGATCGCCCCTCAGCACCCTGCGATGCTTACGCGGGCCTGGCGTGATCTCGAAGACCGGGACTCCCTCGGGAACCCCACCGAACTCCCTTAGTTCGTCGGGCGTGGCCAGGTCGCGCCGCTCCTCTGGCGTAGGCATCCGCGTGATCACGCGGGCCCCGGCGGGAACGCGATACGGCTCCCGCACCTGGTTACCAGTCACAAGCGAGCCCCGCTTGCGCACCGTGGTGATCCGACCCTCGGCACGTAGGAAGGCCAGCGCTTCCCGTACGGTGTCCCGCCCCACGTTGAACATCTGCGACAGCTGAGTCTCCGAGGGCAGCCACGCGCCGGCCTGATACCGGCCGGAGGCGATGTCGGCGCGGATCGCATCTGCGACTTGCCGATACAGAGGCACCCCAGAGCTGTAGTCGATCACACCACACAAGTCTCATGGGGCCATGTTGCCATGAGCCTTGTGGCCATGAGGCCCTAGACGTAGCCTGGGAGAACGCTACTCTCACGTTGTTTTTGAGTCGCAAACCCTCCCAAATCCAAGACGGAAGATCAATCACTCATGACTTCCCTGCTCAACGCTCTGCCCGACCCCGCCCTGCGCAGCTCGTTCAGGCGCTACTACGTCTGGCGCACTCTCGACGGCCGCTGGCGCGCGAGGCCGCTGACGAAGCTGTCGCCCGACGAAGTCGCCTTCGGCGTCCTGCCTGAGCTGAGCGCCGACTCGCTGACGCAACTGGCCGGCGCCTGTGTCTGGCAGACCAGCCGTCTCAACATCTGCCGCCGCCTCGCGGAGGTCCAGCGATGAACAAGCGCACCGCGACCGTGTTCGCCCGCTCCCTCTCCTGGGAGCCGTTTCGTAGGCAAGAACGCATCCGGGTCACGGAGACCTCGTGCTGTGGTGCGTACGAGTGGGCCTGCCAAGGCGGGCTCTTCCTCGTCCTACGCCACACTCCCCAAGGCAGCGAGGAAACCGCGAGAGGTCTCTACCGAAATGCTCGTGAGGTGTGGCGGCTCCTCCTCTTTTTGCACGACGAGGACCACAAGGCGGACCAAGTGAGGCGGGCTCGACGCACGAGAAGGCCACGGGGGAACCACAAGTCTGAGACGAGAAGGCCGAGAGACGCAGAAGTCCGGCAAGAAGCAGACACTGAGCGTCCTCAAGAGACGGAAGCATCTGGGCGCATCGGCCAAGGTTCAACGTGATCGCTTCGGGCGGTGCCGTCGCTGAACTCCTGATCCCGGCGCGACGTCGGCCGGCGGGGCGCGAGCCTCCTCCCCCGCACTCCCCCGGCCCTCGGCGCGCTGCCATCACGCGTCTACTCCCCCGACTGAGGAACTTGTCATGAACGAGAGTGCACATGACCACGCAGGCGAGCCGACCGGCTTGGGCGCCGGCCTCCACGCCATCTGGCAGACGTATCACGAGGCCAACGAGGCGATACAGGCCATGCCCGATCTTGGTAGCGCGTACGAGAGCGCGACAGGGCTGGCCGTCGCCATGCGCCAGATGGCCGACACCGCTGCGCTGACACGCGCCAGGATGGCGGCTCGGATACGCGACGCCGAAGGGCTGTCGCTGGCAGGGCTCGCAGCGAAACTGGGGATGTCAAAAGCTCGGGCCGACCAGCTCCTCAAGGCCGCACGCAGCGGATGACACTCGGCCGAATGTGCGGCTTTCTGCGGCGTTGCGCGGACGCCCGCCTACACGAGCACCAAGGTCGACCTGGCCGTCTGCCGAGAGGTAGCGCGGATACTGCGGATTGCGCGGCATCCGCACGAACCTCTGACATCAGCCGACGACTGTCACAGCACCCACCTCAGAGAACCCGCCGGCGCCACTTAACCAGCTATATCTGCGACAAGAGCGACGGAGAGGTCCGCGTAATTATCCTGCACGGATGCTCGCAGCCTGATTCCGCCCTCAAAAGCCTCTTCGACGGGCTGATCACTGACTCCAAGGGCCTCGCGCCAAGCCTCGAAGTCTTCTCGCCTCTGGGACATGTCCTCGGCATCGCAGCGCCCCGTCAGAGCGGCGCCGGACGCGTCACTGGCGATTGTCCAGCTGATCACCGGCAGCTTCTCGTTCGCGATGCGCGCGAGAAGCTGCTCAAGGACCTTGTTTGCGCGCTGCTGCACATGCAACTGATCGCGCGACGCTTCTGCCACTCTTACGCCTCCTCGTACCCGTCCACGGTCAACGCGCGGCTTGCCCTTCCGGGAGAGTGATCGGTTCCTCGCCGTGCTCGTGGTCGTACATGCCGGCGAGCGCCGGACGGAAGAGCGCGAGGTGGTCGGGCCATTTCCCGCAGAGAGCCGAGCGTGCGGCCGAGTCCGTCTGAAGCAGGAACTGCAGGTGCCGCAGGCCGTGCATGAGCACATCGATGTATCGCGGGATCGGGGCCTCTGTCGCCGTGACCTCGATTGGCTTCCCTACTGCATCGGGCAGCGCCGGGCTGATCGGTGCCGCGTTGGGCCACTTATCGCGTACGAATGCCTTGCAGCCGATGACGGCTACGTACGTGAGAACTACGGCGGTCTCCTCGGCGCGCCAGGAGGTGGAATGGAGCAGCTTGACGCCCGCCGAGGCGTTGTTCGCTTCGAGGAGGTCGGTGACGGTCGTGTGAGGGTCGCTGTCCTGGCGGACGGCCTCGGACCTCCATGCGTCGTTTCCGCTGATCAGCCATAGACCGACCTCGTCGGCCGAGACAGGCCAGACCTCGACGATTACCTCTGTCCGCTCAGTCACCGTTTTCCTCCGTCGCGTTTCCACGTTGCCCGTGGGCGTCCTTAGCGGTCTTGATCAGCTGGGCTGCGCGTGCTTTCGACACGCCGATGCGGTCAGCCAGGCCGGCCAACGACATCCGCTCCTGCTCAAAGATGCGGGCTGCTGAAAGTGCCCGTTGATCCGCTGAGGCTTCGAAGAGCCGCCTCACCGTCTCGACCAGCTCGGTCGCGCCGTCGTAGGCGCGGTTGTGGTCGGGTTCGGCATCGATCGCCGAAACTGCCGCACCGAAAGCGCGCTCGAGATCGGCTAGCGCGGACAGGACCGCCTCGCTCACGCCTTCCTTCGTCATGAGGGTCAGCGTACGCGCTTCGTCAAGGGGGGACTAGACACGCCGCGTACAGGGGGCCCTTGACGTTCGTGCAGGGGGGCCTATACGGTCTGTCGTGTAGCACCCCCTACACGGGCAGCCAACCAGGAGGAACCATGCTGATCCCTACGCCTCAGCGCTCTCGCATCGTGCCGACGCTGCTCGTGCTCGGTGCTCTGTTCTTCGTCGTCCGGGAGCCTGCGAAGGCGGCGACGATCGCCTCCAGCCTGATGGACGGCCTGATGAACGTCGCGAGCGCTCTGGCCACCTTCGTCGCCCACCTCAGCTAGCCAGCAACGCCAAGAGGGGCGGCCTCATCCGCCAAGACTCGACCGCCCCTCAGTACTCCCGCTAAGGAGCAAACCCATCATGACCTACAGGTCCACCCGCGCCAACGCGCATCCCGCTCACCTCACCTTCGAGCAACTACGGGCCGCCTGGCGCGTTCAGGGTGAGACGCCGCTCGCTGAGTGCGTCTACGACCCGGAGCTGCACGTCGGCCCGTCCGGCACGATCGAGGCCGCCGAGGAGCGCGCCGCTCGCGAGGACGTGGCGCGCGACGTCTGCGCCGCCTGCCCGGCTCTCCTCTACTGCGGCTGGTACGCGATGGAGACCCACCCCACGTCCGGCGTCTGGGCTGGCCGCACGCCCGCCGACGTCGACGACCTGGACGAGCTGGAGGCGGCGTGATGAGGAAGATCCGCGCCCGCTACTGGAACCCCGCCGGGGAGAGCTACGGCATCCCGACCTACCCGTGGCGGATGGCCCCGGCCCACCTGCTCACCCTGCGCCAGCTCACCGCCGCCGGGCTGCGTCCCGGCGGACAGGGAGTGCAGGCGCAGGTCCTCTGGGCGTCCCGCCGGCACGGCGCTCCTGGGGTTCGCGCCGCCTACCTGTACGACGTGCGGTTCGCGCTGCCCAAGCGCACCGCGACGCCGCGCCAGCGCGCCGCCCTCGGCAAGGCCAATGCCGCCCGCCGCACCTGTCCCCTGTGCCTGACGGATGTCGGCTACGTCCTGCCGCGCCACCTCGGCACGTGCCTGGACTGCGCGGAAGAGGTGGCCGCGTGAAGGACACTCCGCGAACGCTGACCGAGGGCGAGCAGACTGCCATTGCCGTGACCGCAGGGGTTACGGGAGTGCTCGGTTTGCTCGGGTTCGTCAACAGCTTCGCCCGCGTCGCCAACGCCGCCGCCCCGTCGTTCGGCTGGTTCGCCTGGACGGTGCCGCTCGGCGTCGATCTGGGGATCGCCGTCTTCTCGGCGCTCGACCTCGTGCTGGCCCGGCTCGGGATGCGCCTGCCCTGGCTGCGGCTCATACCGTGGGCCCTGACCGCCGCGACCGTCTACCTCAACGTGGCCGCCTACCTCGGCGCGACCGGCCGCCCCGACTGGTTCGCCATCGTGGCTCATGCGGTGCTGCCCCTGCTGTGGGTCATCGCCGTGGAGGTCGGCGCGCACGTCGTCCGCAAGCGCGCCGACCTGTCCAGGCCGGACCGCATGGACGGCATTCGCCGCTCCCGCTGGCTGCTGGCCCCGCTGACCACGCTCGCCCTGTGGCGACGGATGGTGTTGTGGGAGGTCCGCAGCTACCCCGAAGCCCTCGGCCGCGAACGTGATCGCATCCTGGCCAAGACCGAGCTTCAGGACCGGTACGGCAGGCTGTGGCGCTGGAAGGCCACTCGCCGCGAGCGCGCCCTGTACCGCCTCGGCGAACTCGCCCCCAAGAACGCACCCGTCCGAGTGCAAGCCCTTCGGCTCAACCAGGCACTCCTGCCCGCGCTTGGCAAGCGCACGGCAGCTGCCAGCAGGCGCGACCGCTCCACGAAGACGACCGCGCCCCCAGCAGTCGACGACCTTATCGACCTCGGCAGGCGGACCGCAGCCGACTTGGCAGCACAGGGCCAGCCATTGACCCGTGACCGCCTGCGCGACGCCATCCGCAGCACCGGGCAGACCATCTCGACCGACCGCGCCGGGGCGCTGCTGGCCCGCCTGCGCACCGAGGCTCACGCCATAGCGGAAGGCGAGGCCGCCTGATGAGCCTGCACATCACCGACACGCGCATGACCTCTGACCTCTGCGCCGACGTAGCCGAACTTCAGGACGGGCGCTGGCTCGTCACCGGATACCCCGGACGGACCTTCGACCGCAACCAGGCCATCGCCGCTCTGATTCTCGCGGAGGTGCTGGCCACTGACCCGTCGCCCCGCGGCCGGATGCGGCTGTTCGTCCGCAGCTGGTGCGACGAACTCGGCATCCCTGAGCGGGACGGACCGCACGGTCCGACCGCGTGAATCCGCATCCATAGCCCGCCGGACGAGCGCCGGTCCGACCGCCCATCGTCCCTGACCGCCACCACGGGGCGCGGCCCCATCCGCCAAGACAACGGCCGCGCCCCACAACCCCGAAAACCGCATGGCAAACGAGGTGCCACACATCATGACCCACGATCCGGACAACCCTAACGACCACCCCGAGCACAAAGGCGCGGACGTCGTCCACCTGTCCGCCGTCCGCGCCGGACGCCACCCGTACCAGCCCCTTGAGGACGAGCAGACCGCCAGCCAGGACGGACCGGTCCTGGAAGGCACCCTGCTGCGCGTCGACCAGCCGGGAGGACAGCGCAGCGATTGGCGTACAGAGCTGGAGGAGAAGGCGCGCACCCGCCGCCCTGTCATCCCGCTGTGGCTGCGCTCGCGGGCCGAGGCCCAGGAGACGTTGCGTTGGGTCGGCAAGCACTACGTCCACGTGGCGGGCTTCCAGATCACGCGCGTCCCGCTGTACGCCGGGCGGCTGGCCTTCCGGTCCCCGCGCGGCCTGGCCCGCCTGGTGGCCGGCATGGTCCGCTGGACGTTCGACCTGGAAGGCGAGCCGGTACGGCTGAGCGCCGTCCAGAAGGCGGACCCCGAGAGCTACCTCAAGTTGAGCAGGCAGCGCGATTCCCGCGTCCGCCTGAGGGTGTCGCTCCTCCTGCTCGCCCTGATCACGCTGCTGCTGGTTGCGCTCGTCGTGGCCAACGCCACCAGCCCACAGCAGTGGGGAGCGCTCGCCGTGGCCCTGGCCGTGCTCGGCGCGCTCGGAGCGCCACCCGACCGTCCGCTGATCAACCGCGCCGTTCTGCCGACCAACGTGGAGAAGCTGACCAGCGACATCGTGGTCCGCGCGCTGACCTCGATCAGCGTGTCCGGCATCAACGCCAAGAACCCCGAGATCCGGTTCGTCGCCCCGATCACCCGCGACGGCCCCGGCTGGCGGGCAGACCTCGACCTGCCGTACGGCGTCACCGTGGCCGACGTCCTGGACAAGCGCGACCGGCTCGCCTCGGCGCTGCGCCGTCCCATCGGTTGCATCTGGCCCGAGGGCAATCCCGCCATCCACGAGGGACGGCTGATTTTGTGGGTCGGCGACAAGGACCTGTCCAAGACCACCGTGCGCTTCGCCCTGGCAAAGGCTGCCAGCCACGACGTGTTCAAGGGCGCCCCGTTCGGCAACGACCCGCGCGGACGCGCCATCACCGTGCCGCTCATCCAGCACAACGTCCTGATCGGGTCCCAGCCCGGCCAGGGCAAGACCGCCGCCGTCCGGACCCTGGCCGGCAGCGCGGCCATGGACCCCACCGCCGAACTCTGGATTCACGAGCTCAAGGGCACCGGCGACCTGGACCCGCTGGAGAAGAACTGCCACCGGTACGTGTCCGGCATCGAAGACCCGGCCATCGCCTACGCCGCCGACTCCCTGACCCTGCTACGCAAGGAGGTGATGCGGCGCGCCGCCGCGCTCAAGTCGCTCCCCGCGGACCTGTGCCCGGACAAGCGCGTGACCCGGCAGATCGCTGACAAGCGCTCCATCGGCCTTCACCCGCTGGTGGCGATCTTCGACGAGTGCCAGAACCTGTTCGCCCACGCCGAGTACGGCCAGCAGTCCGGCGAGGACGCCGAGTTCATCATCAAACTCGGCCGAGCCCTGGGCGTGGTGCTGATCCTGGCCACCCAGCGCCCGGACAAGCGCAGCCTGCCGACCGGGGTCTCGGCGAACGTGTCCATCCGGTTCTGCCTGCGGGTCGGTGGCCAGACGGAGAACGACATGATCCTCGGGACGTCGTCCTACCAGAACGGCATCCGCGCGACCACGTTCGTTCCCGAGGCGGACGCCGGGATCGGCTACCTGGTGGGGGCGACCCCGGTGCCCAAGGTCGTCCGCACGGCCTACCTGGACACCCCGGCGACGCAGCTCATCGCCGACCGCGCCTACGCGCTGCGCAAGGCGTTGGGCACGCTCTCCGGGCACGCCCTCGGCGAGCAGCCCGAGGCCAGCATGCCCGCGTTCGACCTCCTGGCCGATGTCCTCGCCGTGGTGCCGCCGAGCGAGCCCAAGGTCTGGAACGAGGTGGTGGTCGACCGCCTGACCGAGCTGCGTCCCGAGGTCTACGGGCCGTGGGCCTCGCTGGAGGGCGGCGCGAAGACGGCTCAGCTCACCACCGCGCTCAAGCCGTACGGCGTCAGGACGGGCCAGGTGTGGGGCGCCATCGGCGAGGGCGGCAAGGGCGCGAACCGCATGGGCATCGTCCGCGACGACGTCAGCGCTGCTCTCACGGAACGTGACCGATCTAGGGGTTCCGGCGCTGCCTCGTAACCCTCGGACAGCCTCTAGACCTAGAGGCGGCTCCCTCTAGGTCTAGAGGGTCTCCTAGACCCCGAATCCGCGATCTACCAGCGGTCTAGCGCCTAGACCCTGTCTGCGAGAAACCCTCGAAACCGGCCCTGGAGGCCTCTGTGATCGCTGCTGTCGCCCTTCTAGTCGCCTGCGCATTCACCATCACCGTCTGTTACATCGGCTTCTGTCTCGTCTTCCCGTGGGGGACCTGCGTCCGCTGCGCGCCGGGCGGCAAGAACCGCACCTGCCGCGCCTGCAACGGCACCGGGATGCGGCCCCGTCTCGGCTGGCAGCTCTACGTCTACCTGCGCCGCCTCTACCGCTGACCTTCCGTAGGAGCACCCGTGCACGACCTCACCCGCTACGCCCTGGCCGCCGCCGCCCGCGGCTGGCCGGTCTTTCCGCTCACACCTGGCGACAAGCGTCCCCTGCGCGGCTTCACCGACTGGGAGCGCCAAGCCACCACCGACCCCGAGCGTATTGGCCGAATGTGGGCGCGAGCACCGTTCAACATCGGTATCGCGTGCGGCCCGTCCGCGCTCGTGGTGATCGACCTGGACGTCCCCAAGCCCGACGAACAGCCGCCGAGTGCATGGGCGCTGCCTGGTGTCCACGAGGGTGCGGACGTCCTTGCTGTGCTGTGCGAGCAGGCCGGCCAGCCGTTGCCGCTGGAGACCTTCACCGTCCGCACCCGGTGCGGCGGCACGCACCTGTACTTCGCTACCCCACCCGGCGTCGACCTCGGCAACACCGCAGGCAAGCTCGGCTGGAAGATCGACACCCGCGCGCACGGCGGATACGTGGTCGGCCCCGGCAGCGTCGTCGACCTGCCTGACGGCACCGGCCCGTACGAAGTCCTCCACGCGCCGACGCCCGCGCCGCTGCCCGCGTGGCTGGCAGAACGCCTCATACGGCCGACGTCGACCAGCGCGTCTGCGGGGGCTGTGCTGGCCGCGTGCGGTGGTGATCACGCCGCCGGATACGCCCTGACCGCGCTCCGCGGCGAGGTCGAACGGGTTCTGGCGGCTCCGCACGGCGCTCGCAACAACACCCTGAACACCGCCGCTTTCGCCCTCGGTCAGCTGCTCGTCGCCGGACTTGTCCCGCGTCACCTGGCCGAAGCGTGCTTGCAGACCGCTGCCGAGGCCATCGGCCTGAGCCCGCGCGAAGTCTTCGCCACCATCCGCTCCGGGCTCAACTCCGGGCAGCGCCACCCACGGAGGGCAGCCGCTTGACCACCACCAACACACACCAGCACGCCGCAGACGCCATCCTGACCAGCCTCGGCGCGGCCGACCAGCTCGCTCAACTCCACCAGCCCGTCTGGGAGACGCCCGCACCGCTCGGCCAGCGCGGCGAACTACCTTCCTTCCCCGTGCACACGCTGCCTGCATGGGTTGCCGAGCACATCAGCGCCGTAGCGGAAGAGACACAGACCCCGCTCGACCTGGCGGGCTGCGTCGGCCTGGCAGCTCTCTCCACCGCCGCCGGCGGGCGCGCGGTGGTCAACGTCCGGGGCTCCTGGATCGAACCAGTCAACCTGTTCGTCCTGGTGGCCATGCCGCCCGGCTCGCGGAAGTCCGCCGTGTTCCGCGCCATGACCGCGCCCCTGGCACGCGCTGAAAGAACCTTGCTGGACCGGATCGGACCACAGATCACCGAGGCCGAGGTGTCCCGGCGCCTGGCTGCGGATGTCGCTGAGAAGGCTGCCCGCACGGCAGGCACGGCCCATGGTGAGGCAGCACCGGACGCCATCGCCGAGGCTCAGAGCGCCGCCCTGGCAGTGGAGGACATCAAGGTCCCGGTCAAGCCCCGGCTCGTGGCGGACGACATCACCCCGGAAAGCGCCGCCAGCCTGCTCGTCGAGCAAGGCGGACGCCTGGCCGTCCTCAGCGCCGAGGGCGGCATCTTCGCCACCCTGGCCGGACGCTACTCCGGCACACCCAACCTCGACCTGTTCCTCAAAGGCCACGCCGGAGACCCACTCATCATCGATCGGCGAGGCCGCACCGAACGCGTCGACCACGCCGCACTCACCATGGGCCTGGCCGTCCAACTCGAGATCATCGCCGACATCGCCACCATGCCCGGCTTCCGTGGCAAGGGCCTGCTCGGACGCATCCTCTACAGCCTGCCCAAGAGCAATATCGGCTACCGGCGCATAGACCCGCCATCCGTACCCGAGCAGGTCGCCGCCCGCTATGACGCCAACCTGCAACAGCTCACCATCGGCATGCACGGCTGGGACGACCCGGCCCGGCTCGTCCTCGCCCCCGAAGCCGCTGAAGTCTTCACCGAACACCGCCGCAGAACCGAAGCCCGGCTACGCCCGGACTCCGGAGACCTCGGCCACATCACCGACTGGGCCGGCAAATTCGACGGCGCCGTCATGCGCATAGCCGGCCTGCTCCACCTGGCCGCCCACGTCGAAGACGCCTGGCGACACCCCATCACCACCGACACCGTCAAAGCCGCCATCACGCTGGGCGAATACTTCACCGCCCACGCCCTGGAGACCTTCGACGCCATGGGCGCAGACCCTGACATCGAAGCCGCCCGCACCGTCCACGCCTGGCTCCACCGCACCGGCACCGCCCGTTTCACCGTCCGTGAGGCGTTCACCGCCCTCCCACGCAGCCGCTTCCGCAAGGTCACGGAGCTGGAACCCGCGCTCGACCTGCTGGAACAGCTCGGCTGGATCCGCCGCGAACCCGACCCACCACGCACTGGCCCCGGCCGCCGCCCTTCACCGGCCTACGCCGTCCACCCCAGCCTTCACCAGCACGCTTCTTGAGAAGGACACGCCCTTTGAAGACAACAACCCGCACCGACGAAAAGCTCACCGTCTCCGAAGTCTGCGCTGAACTCAAGATCGCCCGATCCACCTTCTACGACTGGCGCGCCAAGAAACTGGCACCCCGCTGCATCACCCTCGCCAACCGCGAACTCCGCATCCGCCGCTCCGAACTCGACCGCTGGCTCAACGAGCGAGAGGACGCCGCCTGATGAACGGGACCTCCTACAGCGTGCGCTTCTGGAAGATCAAGAGCTACAAGGGGCGCAGAGTCACCACGCACTACGTCCGCTGGGTCGTGGAAGGCCGTGAGTGGAAAGAGCCGTTCCGCACCCTGGCGCACGCCGAGAGCTTCCGCGCGCAGCTCATGACCGCCGCCCGGCAGGGTGAGGCGTTCGACATCGAGACCGGCCGCCCCGTCTCATGGAAGCGTGAGGAGAACATCCTCACCTGGTACGCCTTCACGCTGGCCTACGTCGACGCGAAGTGGCCCTACGCTGCCCCGAACCACCGCCGAGGCATCGCAGAGGCGCTGACGGACGCCACCGAGGCACTGCTCGCCAGGGAAAACGGCGCACCTGACCGGGAGAGCCGACGCGCGGCACTCCGCTGGGCCTACAGCGACCGCATCCGGGACAAGAACGAGCCGCCCTCGGACCTCGTAACGGTAGTCCGCTGGCTGGAAGCCAACACCACGCCCATGGCGGCGCTCGAACAGCCCGGCAAGGGTGCCGTACTCACGCGGGGTGTGCTCGACAGAATCAGCCGGACCAAGGACGGTAAAACGGCCGCCGCCAACACCGCCAACCGCAAGCGCATGTGCCTCAACAACGCCATGGAGTACGCCGTTGAAATCGGCGCGCTGTCCGGCAACCCGCTCAAGGCCGTCAACTGGACCAAGCCGCGGACGCTCGCCACCATCGACCCCCGGGTGGTGATCAACGTGGATCAGGCCCGCCGCTTCCTCGCTGCCGTCCAACGGCGCGGCAAGCGCGGCGAACGCATGAAGGCGTTCTTCGGCTGCATGTACTTCGCCGCCCTGCGCCCGGAAGAGGTGGTGGACCTGCGCGAGGATCATCTCGTCAGCCTTCCCGAGGGCGGCTGGGGAGAGATGCGGCTCACCAACGCCGAACCCCGCGCCGGCAGCCGCTGGACCAACAGCGGCAACGTCCGCGAACGCCGCGAACTCAAACATCGAGCGGCCGGCGAGACCCGCCATGTCCCGATCCACCCCGAACTCAGCGCGATGCTGCGCGAACACATCCACCAGTTCGGCACCGGCCCCGGCGGGCGCATCTTCATCGGCCCGCGTGGCGGCCTGATGACCGACCGCGCCTACCTCAAGGTCTTCCACGAGGCCAGAGCAGAGGCATTCACCGAAGCAGAAGCCAAGTCGCCGCTCATGGACGTCCCCTACGCCCTGCGCCACGCCGCCGTCTCCACCTGGCTCAACGCGGGCGTCCCCGCACCCCAAGTCGCCGAATGGGCAGGACACAGCGTCAACGTCCTACTCCGTGTCTACGCCAAATGCATCCACGGACAACAAGGCGAAGCCATGCAACGTATCTGGGACGCAACCAAACCCTAAAGGTCAGCCGCTACATCGTCCGTGGCCGTCGACTGCCAACGACGCGCCTGAGCAACCGGACACGACAAGGAGGGCCCTTCACCATGTCCCTGGCGAGCGCCCTCTTTCGTCCGGTGGGGGCGAGGCTCCAGGCTGGGTAGGCTGAGCCGACAGCCTGCGCCCCTTGCGCGATGGAGACCGAAATGTCCGCCTCTTTGAAAGTGCTCGATTTTGGCCGCTGCGGCCGATAACGGCGCAGGTCAGGCAGTGTGCTCCCCGCGCACGCGGGGATGGTCCCCGGTTCGTCCAGTAGGTGGGGAAGCCGCGGGTGTGCTCCCCGCGCACGCGGGGATGGTCCCGTCCAACCGCCGGCCAGGGCAAGCGAGCTGTAGTGCTCCCCGCGCACGCGGGGATGGTCCCGAGAACGAGAAGCAGAGCTCATAGGTACTGAGGTGCTCCCCGCGCACGCGGGGATGGTCCCGTCGGCTCGACCGTGAACGTCGACTGTGCGGTGTGCTCCCCGCGCACGCGGGGATGGTCCCAAGGCCGCGAGCAAGGCTGTGCGCGCCGCTCAGTGCTCCCCGCGCACGCGGGGATGGTCCCTGCACCTCTTGCAGCTTCGGAATGAAGACGTCGTGCTCCCCGCGCACGCGGGGATGGTCCCATCACGTGGGCGATGTCGTCGGGCGTGGGCGGGTGCTCCCCGCGCACGCGGGGATGGTCCCGTGGCTCCTACGCCCTCCCCATCGAACATGTCGTGCTCCCCGCGCACGCGGGGATGGTCCCATCCTGGAGCGGATCTACGGCTTCGGCGTGGCGTGCTCCCCGCGCACGCGGGGATGGTCCCGAACCAGTCAACTACGGCACCTCCCAGGGGCCGTGCTCCCCGCGCACGCGGGGATGGTCCCCATGCCTCGCCGCGCATCCGTTCGCGCCACTCGTGCTCCCCGCGCACGCGGGGATGGTCCCTTGCCGATCGCCCAGTCCTTGGCCTGGCCGAAGTGCTCCCCGCGCACGCGGGGATGGTCCCGGCAGGGCGCCCGTCGCGCTCTTGACGATCCGGTGCTCCCCGCGCACGCGGGGATGGTCCCACCTCGGCGGCGTCGTCGCGTGACGTCATGATGTGCTCCCCGCGCACGCGGGGATGGTCCCCTGTCGACGAACGTCGTCGGCTCCATGTACGGGTGCTCCCCGCGCACGCGGGGATGGTCCCGCCGCGTAGTCCTCTAGCGTCTGCGGCACGGTGTGCTCCCCGCGCACGCGGGGATGGTCCCCGCTATCTGCTCGCCGCGATGGCCGGGCTCTTGTGCTCCCCGCGCACGCGGGGATGGTTCCGGCACACAGAGGTTGATGTTCACGGCGTCCCAGTACTTCCCGCACGCGCGGGGATGGTCCCCGTCGAACCCGAGCGCGATCGCCGCCCCCGGACGCGCGGGGATGGTCCCAGGATCGGCTCCTACTCGGGCACCGTCGCGTTGTGCTCCCCGCGCGCGGCGATGCCCGCCGGGAGCGTTCTTGGAGGAGTTGAAACCGCTCGTGACCAGCGCCTTGCGCGTCCGCAACACCAAGGTCAGCAAGGTTGAGATTCATCTGGTTCGCTGGGGCTGACCTACAAAGCTCTGGTCGCTCGATCGACTGCCGCCTTGCGTTGCTGTGATGTAGATCACTAAATATGCCTTCGGTGGACAGGCGCCCTCCATGACATCGCACTTGACCAGCACACATGATGTTTGTCTTTGACCACTTGTTAACTGTGAGCGTTGGGTAAGTCACGCTCCCATCGTTGACCGATCTTGGTTTGTCGATCACATTCCCATTGATCGTCCTTATGTCTGCTTTAGACGCGTGAAGGCCTCTTTTCCCGAGGTCTGCGTCAGCGTGCCCTGAAGGGATGCGGGATGCGGAGTCGACGGCTGCCGGTGTGGTTCGCGGCGCTCATTGTGGGACTTTCGGCGTTGGTGCTGATCTCGAGTGTCGGGGTGCCGGATCGGCTGGTGGAGCAGGCCGCGGCGTCCGCGCCAGATCCTGAGCAGTCGGTGGACGGCCGACCCGTACCGGCTAAGAAGGCGGCCAAGGGCGCGGAGGCGTCCGCGCCAAAGGTGGAGCAGCGTAAGCCGGTGTGGCCGAAGCCTGGCAGCGCCGAGGTGACGGTTCCCGGCATCGGCAATGCCGTCGATGCCGGGACGTTGCCGGTCAAGGTCGGCCAGGTCAAGGGCGTCGAGCTGGACAAGGTGAAGGTCGAAACCCTGTCGCCGGAGGTTGTGCGCACGCTGGGCGGGTTCGGGATCGCCGCCCGGTTGATGCGTGCCGACGGAGGGACAACGCCCGGAAAGGTCCGGGCGCAGTTCTCCTACGACGGGTTCCGGGACGCATACGGCGGCAACTTCGCCAGCCGCCTGCAACTGGTGCGCCTGCCGGCCTGTGTTCTTGAGGCGCCGCGCCCGAAATCGTGTGTGGTGCGTCCGAGTGTGGTGCCGTCGGTCAACGATGTGAAGACGGGGACCGTGACGGCGGAGGTGGAGGCGGCCCCAGCCAACGCCACCCCGGCAGCGGACAAGCCGACGACGCAGGGCAAGGATCGCAAGGCCGCGGCCGAGCAGGCCGCGGAGGCGACACTGGCGGCGCAGCTCGCAAGTGGGTCGGTGTATCTCCTGGCGGGCGGGCTGACCGGCCCGGACGGTAACTGGGGCGCCACCGATCTGAAGCCGTCCGGGACCTGGCAGGCGGGCACGTCCGGCGGCGGGTTCGACTACGACGTGCCGCTTCCCGAGCCGCCGTCGGTGGCCGGCAACGGGCCTGACCTGTCGCTGCAGTACGAAGCGTCGTCGGTGGACGGGCAGGGCCGGTGGACCAACAACCAGTCCGGCCTGGTCGGCGTCGGCTGGGACCTGAACGCCGGGTTCATCGAGCGTCGCTACCGCCGCTGCAACGTCGACAACTTCTACGACGACAACACCGCGGAACTGATCTGGACCGCCAAAGAGAACGGGA
This sequence comes from Nonomuraea sp. NPDC005983, assembly GCF_040614375.1. NCBI lineage: Bacteria > Bacillati > Actinomycetota > Actinomycetes > Streptosporangiales > Streptosporangiaceae > Nonomuraea > Nonomuraea sp. NPDC005983. The sequence continues at coordinate 8,239 of NZ_JBEXUP010000125.1, read as the reverse complement.
TCAGCGGCAAGGCACTGTGCTGGGAGTCACCAGACGAAACCGACGGCGACACCACCACAAACGACAAGTCGCAGTCGGAGCTGGTGCTGAGCGCGGGCAGCCGATCGGCGCAGATCGTCAAGGACCGCACCTCGGGCGGGTGGAAGACGGTCCCGGATCTCGGCTGGAAGATCGAGCAGGTCGCGGGCGGGGCTGACGCGCAGCCCTACTGGAAGGTCACCGACCAGAAGGGGCAGGTCTGGCGCTTCGGCTACAACAAGGACGCCCAGTGGCAGGTGCCCTACGTCGGCAACGACTCGGGCGAACCCTGCTACGACCGCTACCTCAACAACGCGATCCCGCCGACCTGTACCGGGGTGTGGCGCTGGAACCTGGACCAGGAGATCGACCGCAACGAGAACGTGATCGACTACTCCTACACCCGGGAGACCAACTACTTCTGCCTGCCCTCCTGCGCGCACGAAACGTACAAGGTGCTCCCCTACGACCGGGGCGGCTTCCTGGCCAAGGTGAGCTGGGGCCACAACACCCAGGTGGCCGGCAGCACGCCGACCGCTTCCACCAGCTTCAACACTGCCGAGCGGGACGGCGGCGACGTCCCCACCGACCTGCACTGCACCCAGGCAGTCGGCTGCACCAACAACGCGATCTCGTTCTACTCCACCCGCAAGCTCACCTCAATCACCACAGAAGCGCTGAACCCGACCTCGGGAGGCTGGGACCCGGTTGACCGGCTGGACCTACGGCAGACGTGGATCTACCAGCGGACCGACTCCGGCCCCGCGCACGACCCCGTGATGTGGCTGGACACCGTCCAGCAGACCGGCGTGGCCGCCAGCCCGCAGGTGACGTTGCCGCCGCTGGACTTCGACGCGGTGATGCTCGCCGGGAAGATGGACTACGTCAACAACTCCGACTGGGTCGATCAGGTGTCCTGGCGGATGGTGCCGCGCATCGCCGCGATCGGCAACGGGATGGGCGGACGTACCGAGGTCACCTACGGCCAGGCCGACCCGTGCGGCGGCGGCAAGGGCCGCGACGGGACCAACTATCTGAGCGACAAGGTCGGCGACTGCTATCAGGTTGACCAGGGCAGCGACCCCGGGTCCGGCTACGAGGCCTGGTCGCGCTTCTACAAGCAGCTCGCCGTGAAGGTCGTCGAACGCGACATGGTAGGCGCCTCCCCGGACATGGTCCACGAGTACGAGTTCATCGGCAGCCCGCGCTGGACGAACCCGATTCAGTTCGCCGAGCCGAACCAGGCGCCGCCGGCCTCGGACTGGCGCGGCTACAGCCAGGTCCGCACAATCGACGGGACGGGCAGCGACCCGTCCGGCTACACCGTCACCACCCGCACCTTCCTGCGCGGCACCGGTGAGACGGTCACCGCCTTCGACGGCGCCACCGTCGTGGACCAGACGATCCTGCAGGGCAACGTGTTGCAGGAGCAGTCGTGGAAGATGACCGCGCTCAGCCCACGCGCCTACACCGAGGTCGACTCCACCCGGTACGAGTACACGATCCAGACCACCGGCAACGGCCCCGGAACCATGGACCCCGCCCTCGTCCTGCGCACCCGTGAGCGCTCCCGGGACAAGGTGAGCGACGGCAGCTGGCGCTACACCGACGAGAAGACCGCCTACAACGCCGACGGCCTGCCGATCAAGGTCAACGACTACGGCCAGGACGGTGTCACCACCGATAACAAATGCATCACCACCAGCTACGCCCGCAACACCGACCCTGGCCAGTGGTTACTCGACTTCCCCTCCGTGATCGAGGAGCGGTCCGGTGACGACTGCGCGGCCGGCACGCTGATCGGCAAGACGATCAACCTGTACGACCTGGGCACCGACCCGGCGACGAACAAGCCGAGCGACGGCAACCCCACCGAGGTCCGCTCCTACGCCGACACCAGCACGATCTCCACCGTCAAGGCGACCTACGACGAGTACGGCAGGCAGCTCACGAGCGTGGACCCGCTCGGCAAGACCACCTCCACCACCTACACCCCGGCCGTCGGCTGGCCCGCCACCGGCGTGACCACGACCAACCCGCTCGGCCACACCGTCACCGCCCGCCTGTCCCACGTCCTGGGCGAAGCGATCGCGGTCACCGACCCGAACGGCAAGACCACCGAGATCGACTACGACGCGCTCGGCCGCACCACCGCGCTGTGGAAGCCAGGCCAGCCCCGCAGCGGCGGCACCCCCAGCGCCACCGCCGCCTACACCATTGCCTTCGACGGATGGCTCGGCCAGCCCACCGCACCCGTCAAGACCACCGTCAAACAGCTACTGACCGGCACCGGCACAGGCGCCAAGTGGACCACCACGCACAGCTACGACGACGGCCTCGGACGGACCCGCGAAGCCCAGACCGACTCACCGTCGAGCGGGCGCATCGTCACCGCCACCACCTACGACGCCCGCGGCCTCACCGCCGCAGTGTCGGAGCCGGTGCACAACACCGACCAGCCCGGAAGTGGCCTGCTCAACCCGGCGCTGACCAGCCTGCCGCAGTGGACCAAGACCGTCTACGACGACCAGGAACGCCCGGTCACCTCCATCGCCTACCACCTCGACACCGAGCTACGCCGCACCAGCACCGCCTACCCCGGAGCTGACCGCACCGAGGTCACCCCGCCAGTCGGGGGCAAGACCGCCACCGTCACCGACGTCTTCGACCGCACCGTCAAGGTCGAAGAGTGGTCCGACACCACCACTCACCAGGACTCCAGCTACGGCTACGACCTGAGCGGCAACCTCACGAAGATGACGGACGCCAACGGCAACGTCCGCACCTACACCTTCGACTGGCAGGACCGCCGCACCGCCGCCACCGACCCCGACGCCGGGAACTCCGCCTACGGTTACGACCCGGCCGGCAGGCTCGCCTGGAGCATCGACGGCAAGAACCAGAAGATCTCCAACACCTACGACGACCTCGGCCGCCGCACCATCCAATGGGCCGGAGAGCCGAACACCGGCACCAAGCTGGCCGAGTGGGGCTACGACACCGTCGCCAAGGGTGAGCTCAGCGCCGCCACCCGCTACACAGGCGGACAGGCATACACGCAGTCGGTTGCCGCCTACGACAACGACTACCGTCCCACCTCCACCAAGGTCACCATCCCCGCCAGCGAAGGCGCCCTCGGCCGCGACTACACCTTCACCTCCACCTACGACGCGGCCGGCAACCTGCGCGAGCAGGCCCTCCCCGACGCCGGCGGACTAGCCACGGAGAAGCTCACCTACTCCTACACCGACCTCGGCTTCGCCAAGGCTCTCACCTCCGACCTGGGCGGCGGGTTCACCTACGTCAAGGACACCACCTTCACCCCCACCGGCAAGCTCGCCACCCGCTCGCTCGGCGCAAACGGCCAGATCAAGCGCGTCCTCGAACGCGACGCCACCACCGACTGGCTGTCGAGGGTCTTCACCCAGTCCAAGGCCGACACCTCAACCCCGGACACCGTCCAGGACGACCGCTACAGCTACAACATCGCCGGCAACATCACCCGCGTCCTGGACGCCGCCTCGGCCATCCCCGGCACCACCGACGGCCAGTCCGAATGCTTCACCTACGACGGCCTGCTACGCCTGAAGACCGCCTACACCACCACGGCGACCTCCTGCACCGGCACCGGCGACAGCAAGGGCATCGACCCCTACAACCAGGCCTACGCCTACGACAAGGTCGGCAACATCACCAGCCTGACCGACAACGGCCAGACCGCCACCTACACCTACCCCGCCGCCGGCCCCACCGCTGTCCGGCCCAACGCCGTCACCTCCATCACCCGCCCCAGCGGAACCGACACCTACGCCTACGACAACGCCGGACAGCTCTCCGCCCGCACCGTCGCCGGCAAACAAGCCACCTTCGACTTCGACCAGCTCGGCCAACTCACCCAGGCCACCGTCGACGGCAAACAAACCTCCATGGTCTACGACGCCGACGGCCAGCGCCTGATCCGCCGCGACCCCGACGGCAGCACCACCCTCTACCTCGGCTCGATCGAACTGCGCCTGGCAAGCGGCCAGGTCGCAGGCAAGCGCTACTACAGCGCATCGGACGGATCCCTGGTCGCCATGCGCGACGCCACCAGCGTCACCTGGATGCTCGACGGCCAACACGGCAGCACCCAACTCGCCATCAACGACACCACCGGCACCGTCAACCGCGAACGCTACCTGCCCTTCGGCCAACGCCGCGGCGGAGACGACCTCCCCTTCACCGACCGAGGCTTCCTCGGCAAGATCGAAGACGCCTCCACCAGCCTCACCTACCTCGGCGCCCGCTACTACGACCCCACCATCGCCAAATTCATCTCCACCGACCCCGAACTCGACCTCCGCACCCCCGAATGGGCCAACCCCTACAGCTACGCCGCCAACAACCCCATCGACCAATCCGACCCCGACGGCCGCCGCGTCGACACCGGCAACGCCAAATCCGACGCGACCTTCGCCGAAACACACCACAGCAGCGGCAAGAAGAAAAGCCACCGCGAAAAGGAAATCCACAGGAAGCGCCAAGAAGAATATAAAGAGAACGCACGGATAGAGGCCAACCGCAGGCGTTACCGGGAAGAAGCTCTAAAGAAGCAAGCAGACATCGACTACAGAACCGCCCTAGAGCAGATACCGGGCATGGATGATCGCCAACCAATGTACAAGCTCCCCGTCCGAAATATACGCATAACCAAACTCCCTAACACAAACAGCAAACCATTCGAATCAAGTACTCGACCGTTCAAGTCAAGTAAACAAAAGAATATTCTCCCTTCGAAGACAACATCGAAGCCTTGCAGCAGCTTCGTTCCTGGCACCAAAGTCCTGATGGCCGACGGCGCCTACAAATCAATTGAAGATGTCAAGGTCGGCGATAAAGTCGTCGCCATTGACCCCGCAAGCGGCAGAGCTGACGCTAAGCCTGTTATTGCGCCAATCACGAGCAAGGGAATCAAAAATCTCGTCCGCATCACCGTCGACCACACCGACAACGAAGATCACAAGCATGGCACGGTGGTCGCGACCGATACCCATCCGTTCTGGGTGCCAGAGCTACGCGACTGGGTAGATGCGCGAGACCTGCAGCCCGGCATGTGGCTTCAGACATCCTCCGGCACATACATCCAGATCAGCGCTATCACAAAGAGAACAGCCGCGAACCAGCGCGTCCACAACCTAACCGTCGCCGATCTGCATACGTATTATGTGCTGGCAGGGGCCGTACCGGTCTTGGTTCACAATGCCAACAGGCCGTGCGGAACCAAGGCGCTGGAAGACGGCGATTGGCAGCACATCGTGGATCGGCATCGCCCTGGCGGAACCCTGGTTGACGATGAGTCAGGTATTTTCACAGGTAAGGCTAAAGAGGTTCGTAAGCGAATAGCTGAAACCATTGACCGAGGCGCAGCTAGGGCGAACACCCCAGACCCTGTTACGGGAGAAAAGCGCCCCGGACAAATTTATGAATGGGACTTCGGAGTCCCCGTCGGGAAGGCAGGGCCAAAAAACGGCAAGGGCGAGCTATCACGGATCGCCGTTGTCGTGAACGATGGTAAGGTTGTGACAGCGTTCCCGTACTAGACGAGCAGCGGTAAGATGAGGAAACGATGATACGCCTCTCTTTCGAGGCCCCGAGCCCCGGGTCGCCTTGGCGCAAGACTTGGAGCAGCACCAGCCAGGTCGACCCGGCAGGAATCAGCGAGATGGAGCTCCGCTACAAGTACTTTGGAGCAAACGTTGAGCTGATTGTTGATGATATCGAGATCATCTCGAAGAAAAAATTTGTGACTCTCGTGGATCTGGCCTTGTCCGTGTCCCATGCAGCAAAGCGCCTCTCATCAGGGGAGGATGCGGCGCTCGGCTTCACTGAAAGCGAGGAGGTTATTCTCCTGCGCCGTGATGGCGATCTAGTTACGATTAGTTCATCGAAGCGGCATTGGCGGGTTTCCGCGGTACACGAGGAACTCTCGGATGCATTCAATGGGTTCGTGCGGCAGGTGCATTCTCGTCTGATCGACGATATTCCCGAGTTGGCCGCGAATCCAGTAATTCAGCGATTGTCTACGGAGTAGCAGGATCATTCCAGTTCTCGCTCAAGTAATCCAGGATGTGGGAGCGGGGTGGCGGTCGAGGCTGCGCCGGACGCGGTCGTAGGTACGGAGTCGGCGAGGCTCATGGCATCTTGGAGTGAGAGTCAACTTTGGATAGGCCGATCCGACCAGTCTGCGCTCCCTTCGTAGCGAGGAGCCTGAAATGACCGCCTCTTTGAAAGTGTTCGATTCCGACGCCGCCCGTCGATAGCGCCACAGGTCAGGAAGCGTGCTCCCCGCGCACACGGGGATGGTCCCGCGGCGGGCCTGCTTACCCCGCTCGGCAAGCTGTGCTCCCCGCGCACACGGGGATGGTCCAAGCCCCAGCCCCAGCCCCAGTGGCTGGGGCTTTCTCTAGTGCTCCCCGCGCACACGGGGATGGTCCCCGATGCGGTGGCCCTCATCGTCCACACAGGTGGTACTCCCCGCGCACGCGGGGATGGTCCCGGGAACCACGTCTTACGTTCCTGGGCTAGCTCGTGCTCCCCGCGAACGCGGGGATGGTCCCAGCCGCAGGCGCGCCGGAATGGTCGGGTAGGCGTGCTCCCCGCGCACGCGGTGATGGTCCCTCTTGGCCTCGATCCAGTCGGCACTAGCTGAGTACTCCCCGTCCGGGGATGCTCCATGACAGCGCCCGCCGCCTCCCGTGAGAGGCGGCGGGCGCACTCCCCCTACAAGAAGGGCCATACGGCGGCAACTGGGATACCGCCAAGCTCTGAAAACTTGGCCGCGTATTTGCCGTGGATGCCCGTAGGCCATCGGTGATGACCATGGACGGCCGGACACAACGAGAGAGGCCCCTCACCGCGTTTCCGCTGGTGAAGGGCCTCTTTCTGCTGGTGTGGCAGGTGCAAGGTTCGAACTTGCGTAGGCTGAGCCGACGGTTTTACAGCTCGTGACCGTTACGGCGGGCGCATGGCTTTCTACCTGGGGCGGAGCGATACCGGCGCTCCCCCGCCGTCATGATCATTGCACGTATATTGCATGGCTCCCAGAGACCGCGCTGTGCGTACGCTGCTTTCGTGGATAGAGAGACGCTCGTTCAACTCCTCGATAGCGCAGGAGGGGAAGCAGGCCATGCGTGCCGTCGGGCGCTCGCGGCTGGAACGTACTTCGAGATATGGCCGGACCCGGTCGAGGCGCTCCACCTGACCAGGACTTATCAGCGTCGCGCACGTCTTACCCACCGGCTAGAGATCCCATCCCTCGGCTTCGAGGAGGCGGTCGCGCAGCTCAGCTCCTGCGGATTGCAGCACCTCATCCTGGGCATCGTGAAAAGCACAGATCCCGCCTACCACTTTCAGCTCTTCCTATCTCCCGACGCATCACGTGTGGTCGCTTGCCTTGGCGTCAGCCAGCGGGCGCGCTAGGCGCACCACCCCTGACTGAGATCACCCCGGTGCTGGAGGCCGCGCTGGCGGCATGGTTGTACGGTGGCCGCCATGGATGCGTCATATGCCGCTGATGCTCGCAGGATCTGGCAGACCCATGTACCACGTCGGGGCCAGGCGGACAGCGTTCAAGGCGAGCTGTTGCGTGCGGTCGAGAAGCTTCGAGATGAGGCTCAGCGCAACGGCAACATCGACTGGGACGAGCACCATGAACGTCTCCTGGCCTACCTGCGCGAGACGCTCACCAGGTCGGGGCTATTCACCGAGGAGACCTTGGCGGAATTGGCCATGGACCTGGATCGCCTGGCCGACTTTGAACGCCCCCTCACCAATGACGCGCCTTTCGACCGCATCACGTACCGCGTCGTGGACTGGTGCCGCGCCCAGCCCGAGCCGGTTCGGCATGAGCCGGATCCACATCTGCAGCGATAAGCATGGCCTCGCGTGATCGGCAGAGATCAGCCACGTTCTCCAGTGAGCCAGGGTGAGGAACGAACCCTGGATCGTCGATCGCCCCCAAGCACGTACGGCGGCCAGCCATGCAGGGGCGATCGTAGGGCTGCATCTGTAAGGCGGCGCGGCAACCTCGGTCGGTGCGTTCGGTCGGTACGGCGGGGCCGGCGCGCGGTGCCCGGCCCGGTGTCCCGCCGCCGTCCAGGACCGGCCCCCAGGCCCCGTCGCGTTCCTCGACGACGACGCGGTCGCCGATCCCGGCTGGCTGGAGGCTTTGGAGGAGGGCTTC
>NZ_JBEXUP010000124.1:0-24656 GCF_040614375.1 Nonomuraea sp. NPDC005983 | reverse complement strand
GGCCGGGCGGAGCTGCTTGCCACCGATGACGACCGGCCTGCGGACCATGTAGATCGCGGGGAACGGGCAGCAGTGGTAGCTTCCGAGCGGCTCGACCGGCCGCGATGGCGGCCTCCGCCCCTCCGGAGTGCGCGTGCCCGCCGGAGGGGAAGCGGCCGTCACCGAGCACCAACAGGGCCGCAGGACTCATCGTCGCTCCTCGTTCACGCGGTCAGAACAGGAAGTACCGCTGGGCCATGGGCAGTTCGGCACGGTACTCCGGCGTCACCCGGTCCTCCTCGACCACCGCCCTGACGTCCTTGGCCTTGTCGTCGGGGTGACTGGTGCCGCCGCTGCCCGGGATGGTGACGGTGAAGCTGCGGGGGTCGACGTCGATCTCGGGAGTAGCGTCGTTCTCGCGCATGTCGGCCTTGGTCAGCCCGCGCGTGTCGGTGATGGCGGTGAACGGTTTGCGCAGGCCGGGCAGGCCGGCGAAGTGGCTGGAGACGAAGTTGACCGAGTTGCCGCCGGGGGCGTGCCCGAGGGCACCGAACATGCGACGCGGCAGGATCGGCTGGGGAGTGGGAATGGAGGCGTTGGCGTCGCCGATCTGCGCGTAGGCGATCTGCCCGCCCTTGATCACCAGGTGCGGCTTGACGCCGAAGAACTTGGGCTCCCACAGCACCAGGTCGGCCAGCAGGCCGGGTCGTACGGAGCCGACGGCGTGGCCGATGCCGTGCGCGATGGCCGGGTTGATCGTGTACTTGGCGACGTAGCGGCGGGCACGCAGGTTGTCGGCGGGGCCGTCGCCGTCCAGGAGTCCGCGCTGGCGCTTCATCACGTGCGCGGTCTGCCAGGTGCGCAGGATCATCTCGCCGATGCGTCCCATGGCCTGGGCGTCGGACGACATGATCGAGATGGCGCCCATGTCGTGCAGGACATCCTCGGCGGCCATGGTGGAGGGACGGATGCGGGATTCGGCGAAGGCCAGGTCCGCCGGGTCCAGCCGGTTGAGGTGATGGCAGACGATCACCATGTCGATGTGCTCGGGGACGGTGTTGACCGTCAGCGGCCGGGTGGGGTTGGTGGAGGCGGGCAGCACGTTGGGGTAGGAGGCCAGCTTGATGATGTCGGGGGCGTGCCCGCCGCCGGCCCCCTCGACGTGGAAGGCGTGGATGGAGCGACCGCCGATGGCCGCCACGGTGTCGTGCAGGTAGCCGGCCTCGTTCAGGGTGTCGGCGTGGATGGCTAGCTGGGCGCCGGACTCCTCGCACACTTGCAGGCAGGCGTCCAGCACCGCCGGGGTGGCGCCCCAGTCCTCGTGAACCTTGAACCCGAGCACCCCGGCGCGCAGCTGGTCCCGCATCGACTCGCGCGACATCGTCGCGCCCTGGCCGAGCAGCCCGATGTTGACCGGGCAGGCGTCCAGAGCCTGGAACATGGAGGCGATGTGCCAGGCACCGGCGGTGACGGTGGTGGCCTTGCTCCCCTCGGCCGGGCCGGCGCCGCCACCGATCAGCGTCGTGACGCCCGAGGCGAGCGCCTCGTCGATCTGCTCGGGGCAGATGAAGTGGACGTGGGTGTCCACGCCACCCGCGGTGAGGATCTTGCCGTTACCGGAGATGATCTCGGTTTCCGGTCCCACGACGATGTCGGCGGGCCTGGGCGGGCCGGAGGCGGCGCCGCTGATGTCGCCGGTGGTGTCGCGACCGTGGCGCGCGTTCATGGTGTCGGGGTTGTACGCCCGGCCCACGGCGTGGATCCGGCCGTCGCGCAGTGCGACGTCGGCCTTGACCACTCCCCAGTGGTCCAGGATCACCACCCCGGTGATCACGGTGTCCGGCGCGCCGTCCACCCGGCGCAGGCAGGATTGGCCCATCGACTCGCGGATTACCTTGCCGCCGCCGAACACCAACTCGTCACCGCTGTGGCCGGGGCCGCCCGCCCAGTCCTCGGTGACCTCGATCCGCAGGTCGGTGTCGGCGAGCCGGATCCGGTCCCCGGTGGTCGGGCCGTACAGGTCGGCGTAGTCGGCGCGCTCCACGAGCCACGGCTGCTCCTCGGTCATCGCAGCGCACCCCCGACCTCGCCCCGCAGGCCCCACACCATCCGTTCCCCCTGCAGCGGGACCAGGTCGACCTCGACCGTCTCGTTGGGTTCGAACCGCCGGGACTTTCCCGCCGGGATGTGCAGCCGCATGCCGTAGGCGCAGGCCCGGTCAGGTGGGCCCGAGGCGTCGGCCTGTCTGATCTCCAGTGCCGGGTTGGCCTCGTAGAAGTGGTAGTGGGAGCCGACCTGGACGGCGCGGTCGCCGGTGTTCCGGACCTCGACCCGGGTCACCGGCAGGCCCTCGTTGACGTGCACCGGCCCGACCCCGTCGGGATGCTCGACTTGGCCAGGGCCCAGGATGTTCGCGCGCGCCGCGATGGGATCGGTGATGGTGACCAGCTTGGTGCCGTCGGGGAAGGTCGCCTCCACCTGGATCATGTCGATCATCTCGGGCACGCCCTCCATCACCTCCTGGTAGGTGAGCACCTCGCGTCCGGACTCCATGAGCTCCCGGACGGTTCTGCCGTCCCTGGCGCCCTCCAGCACGTGCGCGGTCAGCAGCGCGACGACCTCGGGATAGTTCAGCGGCAGTCCGCGAGCCCGGCGTTTCTGGGCCACGTCGGCGGCCACATGGATCAGCAGCCGTTCCTGCTCGTGGGGGGTTAGATGCACATCGTCTCCTCGCAGGCTTCCTCCGATGTACTGACACCAAGCCAGCAAAGCACTTAGTGCACACAAATGATTACAGTAAGTGGCGAAGACTGACAGAGGATGCCTGGCCACTTTGGTCTCACCAAAACAGCACCGCAACAGAGCTTTCAGGAAAGGCGCGCACACCCATGCGCGGCTACGCCTGGACCAGGCAGGCTGGCCCTCTGCGAACCAATCTCAGGCGGCCTCCGTGCGCCGAGCAGGCCGACGCCGAGCTGCTTCCAGGCCAGGATGTCCAAGTAGCGGCCGAGCGCCAGGGCGGGGGCGTCGACGGGGTCGGCCGGCAGCCGCACCGTTGAACGATCGGTGACAGCCATACACATCCGGACGCCCCAGCAATTCGCGTTTCCACTGGTCAAGGGCTACCCGCTGTCGATCGCGACCTGGGACGCGTTGGGTGCCGCAGCGCGGGCGTTACGCAGACCTTTGGCCAGATATACGCGGAAATCCCGGCTCTTTCGGCGCTACTCCTTGACATTTCGGCGAAAAAGGCGCGTACTTCCATCGGAAGTCAACCTAACTGCTGTCCCCAACCCGCAGTGATACGCGATCTGCCCCTCACGCTCCCAACGCACTCCTCTTCCTGGCCGGCTCGACCAAGTCGCCACGCCGGCCCGCTTCCGGCATCACGAGCAGCTGCACCCTGCCCTCACGCAGGTGGGGTGCCGTCACCGATGGGGGAACCATGACCGAGGTAGGCAGAGACATGGCGAAAAGCCTGTTCTCCCGGCGTGCCTTCACCACGTCCGCGGCAGTCGCCGCGTTCGCACCATTAATCGCATCAAGCCAGGCCAAGGCGGTGGCCGACAAGCCTACGGACAAGCCGGGCGGCAAGGGCGACGTCCGCCGCATCACCCTCTACGCCGAGCAACTCCCGGACGGTCAGCTGGGTTACGGCCTGGAGCCCGGCAAGGCCACGATCCCCGGCCCCCTCATCGAAATGGTCGAGGGCGAGACCCTTGAGATCGAGATGGTCAACAACCTGGACGTGACGGCCAGCCTGCACGTGCACGGGGTGGACTACGACACCGCCAGCGACGGCACGAGGTTGAACGACAGCGTGGTGGAACCGGGAGGCCGGCGTACCTACGTCTGGCGCACCCACACCCCGGGGCGGCGCCCGGGCGGCCTCATCGAACCCGGCAGCGCGGGCTACTGGCATTACCACGACCACGTCGTAGGGACCGATCACGGCACCGGCGGCATCCGGCGGGGGCTCTACGGACCGCTGGTAGTGCGCCGGAAGGGCGATGTCATACCGGACAAGCAGTTCACCGTCGTCTTCAACGACATGTCGATCAACAACCGACCGGCCCATGGCGCACCCGAATTCGTCGCGAAGCTTGGCGAGCGGGTGGAGTTCATCGTGATCACGCACGGTGACTTCTTCCACACGTTCCACATCCACGGGCATCGCTGGGCCGACAACCGCACCGGTCTGCTGGAAAGCCCTCAGGACCCGAGCCGGATCATCGACACCAAGATCACAGGACCCGCCGAGTCGTTCGGCTTCCAGGTGATCGCCGGCGAACGCGTCGGCCCTGGGGCGTGGATGTACCACTGCCACGTCCAGAGTCACTCCGACATGGGGATGGCCGGTGTGTTCATGGTGACCGACGCGAACGGGAACATGCCGGATCACCCCATGGGCACGCATCACTGACGCGAGCCATGAGTCGCCGTCTGGGAGGACGTCCCCGCTGCTCCCAGGTGTGAGCGGCAAAGCGTCGAAAGGCGATCACGAGGTGGCGCCACGTCCGGCATCGGCGAGACCGGTCGCCACCGCGGATGGCCGCAACACTTCCACCAGGTTTGCCAACCCCCCAACCTGAAGGAGCCAACGATGGGTCGAAGAGGCCTTTTCGTACAGCCCCGACCACCCGCCTGGCGCCGCGTACTGATCACGATGTCGGGCGCCGCTCTGACACTGGGCCTGGCGGCACCGGTTGCCCCGGCACAGGCCGCCGCCACACCGGCACAGGCCCCAGCCGCACCGGCACAGGCCGAGGCCGGCCCCACGGCACCGGCCGACGGCACCTCGGTCAGCATGCTCGTCTTCCACGGCCCGGCCGCCCAGCAGGACGACCCGGTCGAGCAGGCCACGGCGGCGATCAAAGAGCTGGGCAAGGGGAACGGCTTCTCCGTCGACGTGTCGGAGGATCCGGCCGTCTTCACCGCCGACAGCCTGGCGCGCTATCGCGGCGTGGCCTTCCTGTCCGCGAAGGGAGCGGCCCTGAACGACGGCCAGCTGGCCGCCCTGCAGGCGTACATCAGGAATGGCGGCGGATTCGTCGGAGTCCACGACGCCGCTCGCGCCCAGGCGGACTCGGCCTGGTTCACCGAGCTGATCGGCACCCGCCCCGCCGGCAGCCTCCCCATCCCGGAGAAGGTGGTGGAGAGTACGGCGAGCGGGGAGAACCCGCCGAACGAGACGAAGGACAAGCTGTTCGACGGGAGCAACGACACCAAGTGGTTGACCCGGACGCCGACCGGGTGGGTGCAAGGGAAGATCGAAAAGCCGATCGCGGTAGCCCACTATGCGTTGACCTCGGCCAATGACTACCCCGGCCGTGACCCGAAGGACTGGACCCTGCAGGGCTCACAGAACGGGACGACCTGGACAGACCTGGACAAGCGGAGTGGTGAGAGTTTCCCTCAGCGGTTCCAGACCAAGGAATACACGTTCGACAACACCACGGCGTACCAGTACTACCGGCTCAACATCACCGCGAACAGCGGCGAGCCCCTGATCCAGCTGGCCGAGCTGCGGCTGTTCGGCCCCACCGCCGGACCTCCCCCGGAGAGCCAGGAACAGAAGGCCGTCGTCGACCTCATCGACCGCCGGCACCCGGCGAACAAGGGCCTGCCCGTCACTTTGCCGCGGACCGACACGTGGATGAACTGGAGTCCCAACCCGCTGGGCAAGGTCCATACGGTGGCGCAGGTCGAGGAGAACACCTATGACCCGGGGCTGAACGGCAACGGCCGGTTCCACCCGATCTCCTGGTGCCGCGACTACGACGGCGGCCGGTCGTTCTACACCGGCATGGGCGGCACCAAGGCGAGCTACACCAGCGACAAGCAGTTCCAAAGCCACCTCGGCGGCGCCATCATGTGGGCGACCGGTCTGGTCCGCGGTGATTGCCAGGCGACCATCGCGTCGAACTACACCACCGAGCGGCTGACCGGGCAGAACCAGTCAGGGCAGCTCGACCAGATCGGCGAGCCCCACGGCCTGACCATCGCACCGGACGGCAAGGTGTTCTACATCGGCAAGGCGGCCTGCCCCACCGGCCCGATCGTCGACTGGAACGACCCCAAGGTCGGCCTCGGCTGCGGCACCATCCACCAGTGGGATCCGAAGAGCAAGCAGGTCAAGCTCCTGACCACGCTCCCGGTCATGGGCAACCGCGGCAGCGGCGACGAGCTGGTCAAGAACGAGGAAGGTCTGGTCGGCATCACGCTCGACCCCAAGTTCGGGGAGAACGGCTGGGTCTACGTCTACTGGATGCCGCACGAGTCGATCGACAGGGACAAGCGGATCGGCCAGCGAACGGTCTCCCGGTTCAGCTACGACGCCGCGAAGCAGTCGATCGACCAGAGCACCCGCAAGGACCTGCTGCACTGGGACGCCCAGATCCACAGCTGCTGCCATGCGGGCGGAGCCATGACCTTCGACAAGGACGGCAACCTCTACATCGGTTCCGGTGACAACAACTCCTCCGGCGGCTCGGGCGGTTACTCAGGGAACAACTGGACCCAGGACTACAAGGGCGTCTCGTTCCAGGACGCCCGCCGTACCGCGGGCAACACCAACGACCTCAACGGCAAGATCATCCGTATCCACCCGGAGCCCGACGGCACCTACACGATTCCCAAGGGCAACCTGTTCACCGGTAAGGAAGAGGGAGGCGGCAAGACCCGCCCGGAGATCTGGGTGATGGGTGTCCGCAACATCGCGCGGTTCGCCTGGGACAACGTGAACAACTGGCTGACCGCCGGTTGGGTCGGTCCGGACGCCGGCGGCCCGAGCGAGACGTGGGGACCGGCGAAGTACGAGACCGCGACGATCCTCACGTCCGCCGGCAACCAGGGCTGGCCGTACTGCATGGGCGACAAGCAGCCCTACCGGGACCGCAGCAACGTCGACGCCACCCAGCCCGCCGACTGGTACGACTGCGACCATCTGAAGAACACCTCGCCGCGCAACACGGGCCTCGTCGACATCCCATCAGCGCGCTCCAACATGATCTGGTACTCGCCGCAGGGCGGCGGCCCGGTCTACCCGAAGCGGAGCGACGGCAGCGGTCTCCCCACCTACAAGCAGGGCGACGAGACCTTCACCGAGCCCTACCTCCGAGGCGGCGGCCAGGCGATCATGTCGGGGCCGACCTATCACCGTTCCCAGATCGACAGCGACAGCGGTGTGGCGTGGCCGGCGTACTGGGACGACAAATGGTTCATCGGTGACGAGTCCAACGGCAACAACCGCGTCGCCGTGACCGTCGACCCGAAGACCGTCCCGGACGCGGGCCGGCCGGCCTTCGGTGAGGATCTGCGCAGCATCGTCCAGACCGGCGGCGGCAGCACCCAACTCCAGCAATGGATGGACGCCAAGTTCGGTCCGGACGGCGCGCTCTACCTGCTCGACTACGGCAGCGGCTTCTTCAGCCTCCACTCCAACCAGAAGCTGATCCGCATCACCTACCACGGTGGCCCGGCGACACCGAACCCGAGCGACGCCGTGGCGCGTGCCGTCCGGCAGAGCACGCCCAAGACGGTGGCCTTCTCCAACACGAAGGCCGGCGGCGTGTCGTGGGAGTGGGACTTCGGCGACGGCAGCAAGCCGTCGAAGGAGGCCAACCCGACGCACACCTACGCGAACTTCGGCACCTACAAGGCGACGCTGAAGGTCACCTACGCCAACGGCGAGGTGGCAACCGGCACGATCGACGTCAAGGTCGATTGTCCGGCGCCTGACACCCGCCCGACGGTCTGGCTGCTCGACAGCGACACCGGCGTGGCCAACCGCGTGGCCGGCGGCGGTTGCACGATCAACGACCTGATCGACGACGAGCGCGCCTGGTCGAACCACGGCGAGTTCGTGAGCCACCTCAACGACCTGGTGAACCAGTTCCGCAAGGACGGCGTCATCAGCAACAGCGAGGCGGCCACGCTCAAGAAGGCAGGCGCCCAGTCCGAGATCGGCAAGACGAACGGGTACGAGACCATCTTCGATGGGACGGCGGAGTCCCTCCAGGGATGGTCCCAGGCTCCGTCCGGACAGTTCACCCTCCAGCGGGACGGCACGATCCGCGCCTCCGGTGGTCTCGGAATGCTGTGGTATTCGAAGAAGGCGTACGCCGACTTCTCCCTGAGGCTGCAGTTCCGTGACGTCGCGCCCGACGGGTATCGCGCCAACAGCGGAGTCTTCGTGCGGTTCCCGGACCCGAGAACCCCGCTGGACCAGCGTCCCACCGGAAGCTGTGGGACGGTCGGGTCGGCCCGTACGTCCCCCGCATGGGTCGCGATCTTCTGCGGTCAGGAGGTCCAGATCTACGACGGCGACACGGGGGAGCCGCAGAAGACCGGCTCCGTCTACAACTTCGCGTCCAACGGCCTGGACAAGGCCGGGGTCACCCCGAAGGGCACGTGGAACGAGTACGAGGTCCGGGTTGTCGGGCAGCACTACACGATCACCCGCAACGGCAAGGTGATCAACGAGTTCGACAACACACCGGGTAAATCGTCGTCCCGCGCCGGCGACCCGCCCACGGATCTGCGCCAGTTCATCAGTGGGTTCGTCGGGTTGCAGAACCACAGCAACAACGACCTGATCGAATTCCGCAACATCCGGGTGCGCGAACTCTAAGTCGGTACATCGGCCGGGTGCCGGGCGGGGGAGCGTTCCCCGCGCCCGGCACCCCATCCAGGTGACCCCAGCCGGAGCGCGCCGTCCGTTGGCACGCGCGCAGACTGTGAGAGGTGCAACGAGACATGCATGTCCGATCTCTTCCCGCCCTCCTGATCAGGACCTTACGGAGGGCGCTCAAAGCCGCTACCACGGCGCCGGGCTTGGCCGTGGTGATGCTGGGTGTGGCGCTTCCGGCGCTCTTCCTGTCGTCAGTCCAAGCAGCCGTGCAGCCCCGGGTGGGGCTGACCGCTCACGCTGCGGACCAGGTGCTCACCTGGACCGCCGACAACAGCATGATCGCGTACAAGTCGGCGCCGAGTACGGCGACGGCGGGACCTGCCACCATCGTCTTCGAGAACAGCGCGGCGACCGGCAACAACACCGGTATGACCCACACCCTGACCTTCGACACCTCCACCCCGGGCTACAACCACGACGTCAATCTCAACATCATCGCCAGTCCCTACGACGCCAGTGGAGGACGGCACGAGGTTCAGGTGAACCTCAGGCCCGGAAAGTACCGCTTCTTCTGCGCGATTCCCGGCCACCAGATGGTCGGGGAGCTCGTGGTCACGGATGGTGGCGGTACGGACACGACCGCGCCGCAGGTGTCGGCGCAGGTGACGGGAGACCAGGACCCGAACGGCAACTACGTGGGCTCCGCGACGGTGACGATCTCAGCGAGTGACACCGAGTCCGGGGTGGACAAGGTGGAGTACTCGCTCGACAACGGGGCTTTCACGACGTACTCGGCTCCGGTGTCGATCAACCAGGCGGGCGCGCACACAGTGCGATACCGGGCCACCGACAAGGCGGGAAACACCTCGACGGTGGGCTCGGCGACGTTCACCGTGGTGACTCCGCCGGAGAAGGACACCACTCCGCCGCAGGTGACGGCGCAGGTGGCCGGCGAGAAGGACAAGGACGGCAACTACCTGGGCTCGGCGACGGTGACGATCTCGGCGACCGACTCCGAGTCTGGGGTCGCCACGGTGGAGTACTCGCTCGACGGCCAGCCGTTCGCGGTGTACACGCAGCCGCTCACGCTCGGCCAGCCCGGCGCGCACACCGTGACCTACCGGGCCACTGACAAGGCCGGAAACACCTCGACAGTGGGCTCGGCGACGTTCACCGTGGTGACTCCCCAGGAGAAGGACACCACTCCGCCGCAAGTGACGGCGCAGGTGGCCGGCGAGAAGGACAAGGACGGCAACTACCTGGGCTCCGCGACGCTGACGATCTCGGCGACCGACTCCCAGTCCGGGGTGGACAAGGTGGAGTACTCGCTCGACAACGGGGCTTTCACGACGTACTCGGCTCCGGTGTCGATCAACCAGGCGGGCGCGCACACAGTGCGATACCGGGCCACCGACAAAGCGGGAAACACCTCGACGGTGGGCTCGGCGACGTTCACCGTGGTGGCTCCCCAGGGAGAGGACACCACTCCGCCGCAGGTGTCGGCGAGGATCACCGGCAATCAGGACTGGGCCTGGAACTATGTGGACTCCGCGACGGTGACGATCTCGGCGACCGACTCCGAGTCGGGGGTGGACAAGGTGGAGTACTCGCTCGACGGCCAGCCGTTCGCGGTGTACACGCAGCCGCTCACGGTCGGTCAGCCCGGCAAGCGCACCGTGACCTACCGAGCCACCGACAAGGCCGGAAACACCTCCAGTGTCGGTACGGCCACGTTCATGGTCGTCAAGGACACGTCGGGTACGGACTGCCCGAAGCCAGGCAAGGGCAACAGCTGCAAGGAGAAGTGAACCCGTCAACCGGCAGGCGGCGAAGCTCGCGGGCCCGTCCTGCGGAAGGGCAGGCCCGCGAACCAGCACGGGAAGACGGCTCCGCTGGAGGCTCGCGAACCAGTCCATGGGGAACGGTGGTTGGGCCAGCGGCGCCACCGCCAGGCGCATCAGCGCCAGCGGGTTGTCGTCTCCGGCGATCCGGTCGGCGTCCAGCTCGCCGCATCCGGTGCAGCGATGGACGACCGCCCACTCCCCGCCCTGCCGAACCTGGATCGCGATCGGAGCCATCGCCGAGGCGCAGCTCACCGACCGGTCGCCGGGCGTGTCGTCCAGGTGCCTGGACCACAGGCAGGTGGGGCAGTGGTTTCTGTGTCGGGTGCCGAGGGCGTCCAGCACGCGCCCGCGCAACTGGATTTCCCCACACCCCAGTCAGTTGCCCAGGGCTTCCTACAGCAGCTCGCGGAGCGCCCTGGCCAGGTTGGCGGGGGCTTCGGGGGCGTAGTGGAGGAAGAGGTACGGCTCCGTGAGCTCCAGCTCGATCACGACCGGAGTGCCGTCGGGGAGCCGGACCAGGTCGATCCTCGCGTACAGAAGTGCCTGGGGGATGGTGGCAAGCACCTTCTCCGCCAGCTCGACCTGGTCCGGGGCCGGGGTGCGCGGTTCCGCCCGGACGTGATCCGCGCCGGTCATTCCCTCGGAGAGCATCGGTGTGCGCCGGACGGCGTGGCTGAACCGGCGGTTGAAGTACAGCAGCGAGGTCTCGCCCTCCGACTCGACCATGTCGAGGTAGGGCTGGACCATGGGGACACGGCCAGAGGCTTCGAGCGCGGCGGCGTGCGCCTTCGCGCGGTCGGGGTCGGTGGTCCTGATCGTGTCGCGGGCGCCCGCGGAGATCGCGGGCTTGACGACGTACTCCTCCCAGTGCGGCAGGCCCTGCGACGACCAGTGGGTGGGCACGACGGGCACGCCCAGGTCTCTGAGATAGGTCTTGTCGGTGTTGGACTCGAGCACGGCCGCCGGGTTGAGCAGCCTGGAGACGCTCTCGACCTGGTGGGCCCAGGCCAGGAAGTCGGCCCGGCGATCGAGGTAGTCCCAGACCGAGCGGACGACGACGGCGTCGTACGCACTCCAGGTGACGGCGGGATCGTCCCAGCGTTCGGTACGCCCCTCGATGCCCGCCTCTTGCCAGGCGGCGAGGGCCGCCTCCCGTTCGTCGTCGTGGCCGCCGGGGTCATCGAAGGTCACATAGGCGCAGATAGTCACTGAGCGATGCTAATACGCCGCAATCCAGATCATTCCGAACCGGGAGCGATGAACGTGGGCCTCGATGCCGGACGCGTCATCGGCGGGAGGTGCGTGCCGGTGGGCGGCTAGGCGACGACGGCGTCGCGTAAGGAGTGGCCGGACAGATTCTTGATCACTTCGGCTCCTTGGCGCTTGCTTGACCTTGCGATCATGACGCAAGGCGATCCTATAGCCAAGCGTGGTCGTTTGGCGACTCTAAGTAATCAGAAGATAATTCGGTCGCCATTCGCTGACGGCGGATGTCAGTGAGGGACGCGTACCGTCCGGCGCATGATCTACGAGCTGCGGCAGTACACGATGCGCCCCGGACGGCGCGACACGTTGATCGAGCTGTTCGAGCGGGAGTTCATCGAGTCGCAGGAGGCGGCGGGGATGGGCGTCGTCGGCCAGTTCCGCAACCTGGACGACCCAGACACGTATCCATGGATGCGGAATTTTCCGGATATGGAGGCGAGGCGACGGGCCCTCACCACCTTCTACGGCGGCCCCACCTGGAAGGCGAACCGGGACGCCGCCAACGCCACGATGCTCGACTCCGACAACGTGCTCCTCCTGCGCCCGGTACCCGCCGCGCTTTTCCGCTCCCCCGCCACCGACCCCGCCGATGCCGACGACCCGTTTCCCGGCCGCGAGCGGCCGGGCCTGGGCGAGGGCGGCGCCTCCTCCGCCCTGTACGTGGCGACGATCTACCACGTCGAGGACGGGTTCGCCGAGTTCTTCGCAGAGCGGGCCGTGCCGGAGCTGGCCGAGGCCGGGGTGCCGCCGATCGCCTGTTTCGCGACAGAGCACGCGGAGAACACCTACCCGGCGCTGCCCGTACGCACGGGCGAGAACGTCTTCGTATGGTTCGCCCGGTTCGACAGCGTGGAGGACGAGCGTGATCCCTACCTGCCCGCGCTCGAAGGACGGCTGACCGCTCCCCCGGAGCGCCTCCGACTGGCCCCCACCGCCCGCTCGGCCCTGCGTTGAACGGAGAGCGCCTCGACAGCGGCGGCTACCTGCCGGTGCCGTAGACGGGTTCGGGTGCGGGGGCCGATTCGAGCAGGGCCGAGACCGCCTCGCCGACGTCCGTGACCGACCAGCGCGTTCCGTGCTCGACGCGGGGGCCGTGCCGCCATCCGGTGGCCAGCGCGACCGTGCCGCCCTCCACCTCGAACATCCGTCCCGTGACGTGCGCCGACGCGGGCGAGCCGAGCCAGACCACGAGCGGCGCGACGTTCGCCGGGTGCATGGTGTCGAAGCCCGACTCGGGGGCGGCCATGGCGCCGGCGAACACGTCCTCGGTCATGCGGGTGCGAGCGGCGGGGGCGATGGCGTTGACCGTGACGCCGTACCTGCTCAGTTCGGCCGCCGCCACCTGGGTCAGGGCGGCGATCCCGGCCTTGGCGGCGGAGTAGTTGGCCTGTCCGACGCTGCCGAGCAGGCCCGCGCCCGAGGAGGTGTTGATCACGCGGGCGTCGGCGCGGGTGCCGGACTTGGCGAGCTGGCGCCAGTACGCGCCCGCGTGCCGCAGCGGCATGAAGTGGCCCTTGAGGTGGACGCGGATCACGTCGTCCCAGTCGCGTTCGGTCATCGACACCAGCATCCGGTCACGGACGAACCCGGCGTTGTTCACCAGCGCGTCCAGCCTGCCGTAGGCGCTGACGGCGGTCTTCACCAGGCGGGCCGCGCCGTCCCAGTCGGCCACGTCGTCGCTGTTGGCCACCGCCTGGCCGCCGAGCGCGCGGATCTCCTCCACGACCGCCAGCGCGGGCTCGCCGGACCTGCCGTCGCCGCCGCGGCCCGTCCCGAGGTCGTTGACCACGACGCGGGCGCCCTGCCTGGCGAACTCCAGCGCGTGCTCCCTGCCGATACCCCGGCCCGCGCCGGTCACGATCACCACTCGGCCGTCACAGATCCCCACGCAGACCTCCTGAGAACGATCACGCACAAATATCAGGAAATTTCGTTGGAAACTAGGTATCGCCAGGCCGGCATCTCGCCGCCCCCGTCCACGTGCACCTGCGCGCCGGTGACGTAGCGCGGCGCGGCGGCCAGCCACAGGCAGGTCTCGGCCACGTCGGCGGGGGTCGCCATCCGTCCGGCGGGGATGGTCGCCCCCAGCTCACGATTTTTCCCGGCGTAGTGGTCGGCGGCGTTCTCCGTCTCGGCCAGCCCCACGACCACCGTGTTGACCCGCACGGCGGGCGCCCACTCGGCCGCGAGGCAGCGCGCCAGGTGGTGCAGGCCCGCCTTGGCCGCGCCGTACGCGGAGGTGCCCGGCGAGGGCCGCGTCCCGCTGGAGCTCCCGATCATCAGGACCGTCCCGCCGGACGCGGCCAGCAGCGGGTGGGCGCGCTGCGACACGAGCAGCGGCGCGGTGAGGTTCAGCTCGATGACGCGGGCGTGCAGGCGTCCCGAGGTGCCCTCCAGCGGCGCGTGCGGCGAGCCGCCCGCGTTGTTGACGACCACGTCGAGCCGGTCGAGCCCGGCGAAGAGCCGCTCGACGTCCTCGGGATCGCGCACGTCGGCCCGGACGAACCGCAGGCCGGGCCCGGCGGCGGGGGGCGGGGTACGGCCGCACACCAGCACGTCCGCGCCGGCCTCGGCGAACGCCCGCGCGATCCCCGCACCGAGCCCGCGGGTTCCGCCCGTCACCAGGACGGTCCTGCCCGTGTAGTCGTAAGTCGCGGTCACGGGTGCTACCGTACCAAGCAAGCGTTAGGTGCAACCAGGGAGCGGGATGGGAATCACGCTGCGGGACGGGCCCGTCGCCGAGGTCGTCATGGACGTCCCCCCGGTGAACGCGCTGCCCGTCCAGGGCTGGCACGAGGTGGCGCGGGCCGTCCAGGAGGCCGGGCGGAACCCCGGAACCAGGGTGGTGGTGCTGCGCGCGGAGGGGCGCGGGTTCAACGCGGGCGTGGACATCAAGGAGATGCAGGCCACCGAGGGGCACACCGCGCTGGTCGGGGCGAACAGGGGCTGCTACGCGGCGTTCGCGGCGGTCTACGGGTGCGAGGTGCCGGTGATCGCGGCCGTGCACGGGTACTGCCTGGGCGGCGGGGTTGGCCTCGCGGGCAGCGCCGACATCGTCGTGGCCAGCGACGACGCCTACTTCGGGCTGCCCGAGGTCGACAGGGGCGCGCTCGGCGCCGCCACCCATCTGGCCAGGCTGGTGCCCCAGCACCTGATGCGGGCGATGGTCTACACGTGCAGGAACGTGACGGCGTCCGAGCTGCACGCGTTCGGCTCGGTGCTGGACGTGGTGCCGCGCGACAAGCTGCGCGACGCGGCCATGGAGGTGGCGGAGCGGATCGCCGCCAAGGACCCGTACGTGATCCGCCGCGCCAAGGAGTCGCTGAACGGCATCGACCCGGTGGACGTCAACCGCAGCTACCGCTTCGAGCAGGGCTTCACCTTCGAGCTGAACCTGATGGGCGCGGGCGACGCGCACCGCGACCGCTTCCTGGAGAGCACCCGCGAGGAGGAGCCTGCGTGACGAAGGTGATGTCCGTCGAGGAGGTCGTCGGTTCCCTGGAGAGCGGGATGACGATCGGCATCGGCGGCTGGGGTTCCCGCCGCAAGCCGCTGGCGCTGGTACGCGGCGTCCTGCGCTCGCCGATCGACGACCTCACGCTCATCTCGTACGGCGGCGCGGACGTGGGCATGCTCTGCGCGGCCGGGAAGGTGCGCAGGGTGGTCGCCCCGTTCGTCACGCTCGATTCGATCCCGCTCGAACCGCACTTCAGGGCCGCCAGGCAGCGTGGCGAGATCGAGTTCACCGAGTACGACGAGGGCATGTTCATGTTCGGCCTGTTGGCGGCGGCGCACCGGCTGCCGTTCCTGCCGACACGGGCCGGCCTCGGGTCCGACGTGCTGCGGGTCAATCCGGGTCTGCGGACGGTCCGCTCCCCGTACGGCGACGGCGAGGAGCTGGTGGCGGTGCCCGCGCTGACCATGGACGTCGCGCTGGTGCACCTCAACCGGGCCGACCGCCGCGGCAACGCCCAGTACCTGGGCCCCGACCCGTACTTCGACGACCTCTACGCCAAGGCCGCCACCCGCTGCTACGTCTCGTGCGAGCGGCTGGTGGACACGGCCGACCTGCTGAAGGAGGGCCCGGTGCAGTCGCTGCTGATCAGCCGGTCGATGGTGACCGGCGTGGTCGAGGCCCCCGGCGGAGCCTGGTTCACCTCGTGCGAGCCCGACTACGGCCGCGACGAGGAGCTCCAGCGCCAGTACGCGAGCACGCCGTGGGAGGACTTCGATGAGCAGGGCTGACGTGTGCGTGGTCGCGTGCGCGGAGGCGTTCAGGGGCGACGGGGAGATCCTGGCGGCCGGGATCGGCGGGGCCGTCACCGTACTGGGCGCGCGGCTGGCCAGGCTGACCTTCGAGCCCGACCTGCTGACCCACGACGGCGTCTGCCTGCTGACCGGCGACGTGCCCGCGCTGGGCGAGGCGCCCGAGGTGGTCGAGGGCTGGCTGCCGTTCCGCGACCACCTGTGGCTGGTGCTGAACGGCCGGCGGCACGTGATGCTGGGCGCGAGCCAGATCGACAGATTCGGCAACACGAACATCTCCTGCATCGGCGACTGGGCACGGCCGAAGGCGCAGCTCCTGGGGGTGCGCGGGGCGCCGGGGAACACCCGGTGCGGCCCGACGAGCTACTGGATCCCCCGGCACTCCCCCAGAGTGTTCGTGCCCCAGGTGGACATGGTCAGCGGGCTCGGCACCGACAGGGGCGCCCACGAGCTGCGGCGGGTGGTCACGAACCTGGCCGTGCTGGACTTCGGCACGCCCGAGGGGGCCATGCGGCTGGTCTCGGTGCATCCCGGCGTGGACGTGGCCGAGGTGGTGGCGGCGACCGGCTTCGAACTGCACGTCCCGGACGACGTCCCCGAGACGCGGTCGCCCACCGACGAGGAGAGGCGGCTGCTCGACGAGGCCCTCGACCCGGGCGGGCTGCGCGAACGCGAGGTGGCGGCGTGAGCGCGACGCCGCGGGGACGCGAGGGGGCGGCGTGCGGACGGCCCTGACCGAGCTGGTCGGCTGCCGGTATCCGATCGTGCAGACCGGAATGGGGTACGTCGCGGGCGCCCGGTTGGCGGCGGCCACCTCGACGGCGGGCGGCCTGGGCGTCGTCGCCGCCGCCACGATGTCGGTCGCGGAGATGACCGCCGCGATCCGGGAGGTGAAGGAGCGCACGGACGCCCCGTTCGGGGTGAACATCCGCTCCGACGCCGACGACGCGCGCGAACGGGTCGAGGTGATGATCCGCGAGGGGGTCCGGGTGGCGTCGTTCGCGCTGGCTCCCAGGCGGGAGCTGATCGCGAGGCTCCGGGACGCGGGCGTGGTGACGATCCCGTCCGTGGGGGCGCGCAGGCACGCGGAGAAGGTCGCCGGCTGGGGCGCGGACGCGGTGATCGTGCAGGGCGGCGAGGGCGGCGGCCACACCGGGCCGGTGGCGACCACGCTGCTGCTCCCCCAGGTGGTCGACGCGGTCGACATCCCGGTGGTGGCGGCGGGCGGCTTCTTCGACGGGCGCGGCCTGGTGGCGGCGCTGGCGTACGGGGCGTGCGGCGTCGCGATGGGCACCCGGTTCCTGCTGACCAGCGACTCGCCCGTGCCCGACGGAGTGAAGAAGGTCTACCTGGAGGCCCGCGACACGCTGGTGACCACGAGGGTCGACGGGGTTCCGCACCGGGTGCTGCGGACACCGTTCGTCGAGTCGCTGGAGCGCTCGCGGCTGCTGCGGGCCGTCGTCAACGGCGCGCGGTTCAAGCGGCTGTCGGGCCTGTCGTGGGGCGAGCTGATCCGCGAGGGCCGCCGAATGCGGCAGGGCCGCGAGCTGACCTGGGCCCAGGTGCTCCAGGCCGCGAACACGCCGGTGCTGCTCAGGGCGGCCATGGTGGACGGCCGCGCCGACCTGGGCGTGATGGCGGCGGGCCAGGTGGTCGGGGTGCTGGACGACCTGCCCTCGTGCGAGGAGCTGATCACCCGGATCATGGCCGAGGCCGAGACGGCACTGGGGCGGCTCGGAGCGGGCTGACGGCTCGGGCCGTCCGCCGGAACGCCGTCTGTCGGAACACCGTCTGGCGGAACACGGTCAGAGCAGGGATCAGAGCACCGTGATGCCGCGCGCCGCGAGCAGAGCGGCGGCCTGTGCCTGGTTGATGGTCGCTCCCGCGAAGGCTCGCAGCTTGCCGTCGTCGGGCTCGCCCAGGTCGGCGCCGCGCAGGTCGGCCTTGGTGAAGACGGCCCGGACGATGCGGGTGCCGCGCAGCCGGCAGTCGCTGAACGTGGCCTCGGTGAAGTCGCAGCCCGACAGGTCGGCCTCGTCGAAGCGGACGCCCTCGATGAGCTCTCCGCGCAGCGAGCAGCCGCCGAGGTTGGCCATGGTCAGGTTGGAGCGGGCGACCTTGAAGCCGGTGCCCCTCGACGCGGTCAGTGAGGCGCCGATCATGCGGCAGCCGGTGAAGGACGTGTCGGTCAGCAGCGCCCCGCCGAACTGCGCCGAGGCCAGGTCCACGTCGGTGAACACGGCGTCGACGAGGTCGGCGTCGTTGAACCTGGTGCGCATCCCGCCGCCGCCCGTGAAGACGGCGCCGTCGAGGTCGGCCTTGCGGAAGTCGGTCTGCTCCAGCACGCACGACTCGAACCGGGCGCCCGCCAGCGAGGCTCCCCACAGCTCGGTCTCGGTGAGGTCGCAGCCGCGGAAGACGTGCGGCTCATCGCCGGAGAGCCGATCGGTCAGGGACGTGTGGGAGAGGTCCTCGCCGTCGAAGTTCACGGTGTCACAGGCTACCGGTGATCGCCTCCGCGGCGGCCTGCCCGCAGACCCTGGCCGACCCGTACGTGGCGATGTGGACGGCGCCCAGGTCGGATCGCTCCGGCAGGCCCATCTCCACGACCACGGCGTCGGGCCGGGCGCTGAGCAGGTGCCGCAGCGCCTCCCCCTGCCAGGGGTGGCGGTGCGCGTCGCGGACCGCCACGACGATCGGACGCGGGCCGGCCTCCATGATCAGCCGCTCGATCGCGGGACCGGTCGCCTCACTCGCCGCGAGCCGGGCCACGCGGGTTCCCGGCAGCAGCTCGCGCAGCGGCTCGCCGACCCCCCACGGGGTGCCCTTGTCGATGGCGAGGTTCATCTCCGGTGACAGCTCGATCACCTGGGGGGCGGAGGTCAGCGGCAGGACGGGGACGGTGGACCTGCGGGTGATCCTGAGGGCGCGGCGGGCGGCGGTGAGGCCGATGTGGCCGTCCGCCGGAGTGGTGCTGCCCGAGGAGGTGGTCCAGACGGCCAGCTCGCGGACCCTGCGAGCGGCGTCTGCCAGGCGCTCCTCGGGCAGCAGGCCCTCGGTGACGGCGGCGGCGATCGCGTCGCGCACCTCCACGGCGGTCGCCTCATCGGAGCGCTCGCCGCCGATGCAGATGGCGTCGGCCCCGGCGGCGATGGCGCGGGCGGAGGCCCCGCCGATGCCGTACATGCCGGCGACGGCGGCCATCTCGATGCCGTCGGTGATGACCATGCCGTCGAAGCCCAGCTCCTCGCGGAGCAGCCCGGTCAGCACCTTGGGGCTGAGCGTGGCGGGCAGGTCGGGGTCGTACGAGGGCACCAGCAGGTGCCCGGTCATCACCGCCTTGACGCCCTCCGCGATCGCCTCGCGGAAGGGGCGCAGCGCGCGGTCGACCCCGGCGGCCGCGACCACCGGGACGCCGTGGTGGGAGTCGACCGCGGTGTCGCCGTGGCCGGGGAAGTGCTTGACGCAGGCGGCCACGCCGGTGGACTGCAGGCCCCGGACGAACGCCCTGGTGTGCCGGGAGACCAGGTCGGCGTCGGCGCCGAAGGCCCGCAGGCCGATGACCGGGTTGTCGGGGTTGGAGTTCACGTCCGCTGAGGGGGCGAAGTCGATCGTGATCCCTGCCGCCGCCAGGTCCGCCCCGAGGTCCTTGGCCAGGGCCTCGGTCAGCGCCACGTCGTCCACGACGCCGAGCGCGTAGCCGCCGGGGCGGCTGCTGCCCGTGGCGACCTCCAGCCTGGTCACCTCGCCCGACTCCTCGTCGGTGCCCACCAGCAGCGCGGGGTTCTCCGCGCGTAGCGCCGCTGTCAGGGCGGCCAGCTGGGCGGGTCCGGCGATGTTACGGGAGAACAGCACGACTCCGGCCAGCCCTTCGCCGAGGCGACGGCGTAGCCAGTCGGGCGGCGTGGTTCCCTGGAATCCGGGAAGCAGGACGGCGTCGGCCAGGCGAAGCAGGTCAGCGCTCTTGGGCATGACCCGAAATCTAATAGGAAAGTTTCCTATTTTCTAGAGGCATTTCAAAACGTCAACCACCCGCACCACCGAGGCCGCAGCCCCGCGGGGTCAGAGGCGTTCGATGATGGTGACGTTCGCCTGGCCACCCCCTTCGCACATGGTCTGCAGGCCGTACCTGCCGCCGGTCCGCTCCAGCTCGTGCAGCAGTTTCACGGCGAGCACGGCGCCGGTCGCGCCGAGCGGGTGGCCGAGGGCGATCGCGCCGCCGTTCGGGTTGACGAGCGCGGGGTCGGCCCCGCTCTCCTTGAGCCAGGCCAGCACGACCGACGCGAACGCCTCGTTGATCTCCACCACGTCGAAATCGCCGATCGTCATCCCGGCCCTGCGCAGGGCGTGCGCGGTGGCGGGGATGGGGGCGGCGAGCATCATGATCGGGTCGCCGCCGCGCGCCGACAGGTGATGCACGCGGGCGCGCGGCGTCAGGCCGTGCTCGCGGACGGCTCGCGGCGACGCGACGAGCAGGGCGGCGGCGCCGTCGGAGATCTGCGAGGCCAGCGCGGCCGTGAGCCGCCCGCCGTCGGTCAGCGTCTTCAGCGCCGCCATGCGCTCCCGCGTGGTGTCGCGCCGCGGCCCCTCATCGGCCGCCACCCCCTCGTACGGGACGAGCTCGCGCGCGAACCGCCCGGAGTCGATGGCCGCGACAGCCCGCTGGTGGGACTCGTAGGCGAACGCTTCCATGTCTTCCCGGGAAATATCCCACTTCGCGGCGATCTGCTCGGCCCCGGCGAACTGGGAGACCTCCTGCGTCCCGTACCTCTCGGCCCAGCCCTTAGAGCCGGAGAAGGGCGTGTCGTGGCCGAGCGGACGCCCGGCGAGCATCGCCGACGCGATCGGCACCATGCTCATGTTCTGCACCCCGCCCGCCACCACCAGATCGCAGGTCCCCGACAGGACGGCCTGGGCGGCGAAGTGCAGCGCCTGCTGCGAGGAGCCGCACTGGCGGTCCACGGTGACGCCCGGCACCTCCTCCGGCAGCCCGGCGGCCAGCCAGCAGGTGCGCGCGACGTCGCCGGCCTGCGGGCCGATCGTGTCGACGCAGCCGAACACGACGTCTTCCACGGCCGCGGGGTCGGCTCCGGTACGGGCCAGCAGCTCTTTCAGCACGTGCGCGCCGAGGTCGGCGGGGTGCGCGCGGGCGAGGCCGCCGTTCCTGCGCCCGACCGGGGTCCTGACCGCGCCGACGATGTACGCCTCGTTCATCCTGGCATCGTAGCAAGCGCTTGGTCGAGACGGGAACCGCGGGTGAGCAGGACCTGTTCGGCGAACAAGCGATTGTGCGAGGGCTCATAATGGGAGGCGTGACAACGCGAAAGAACTCCGGAGCAACCGCCACACCGGCGAAGCGCCCGCGCGCGACCTCAGAGTCGGCATCTGAGCGCCGCGACCACCTCGTCAAGCTCGCCGCGGAGATCTTCGCGCGCAAGGGTTTCCAGGCGACGACGGTACGTGAGATCGCCACCGAGGCCGGCATTCTCTCCGGAAGTCTCTACCACCACTTCGACTCCAAGGAGACGATCGTCGACGAGGTGCTCTCCACCTTCCTCGACGACCTGCTCGCCCGCTACCGCGCGGCGATCGACTCCGGCACCGACCCCCGGAGTGTGCTGTCGGAGATGGTGCGCATCGGGTTCGGCACCCTCGAACCGCACCGCGCCGCGATCACCGTGATGCAGAACGACTGGAACTACCTGCGCCAGATCGAGCGCTTCGACTACCTGGTGAAGGCCGAGGAGGAGGTCGAGCAGCTCTGGGTCGCCCAGATCAAGGCGGGCCAGGCGGCCGGGCAGCTGCGCGCCGACGTCGACCCCAAGCTGACCTACCGGATGATCCGCGACACGATCTGGGTGGCGGTGCGCTGGTTCCGTCCGGGTGGCCGGCTGAACACGGCAGGGCTGGCCGAGCACTACATCACCGTGCTCTTCGACGGCCTCGCCACCGGCGAGCGGACCACCCAGCAGGGATGAGCCGGCAGGGATGAGCCTCGGCAAGGCGGTGCGACAGGCACTGCGAGAGGCGGCCGAGCCCGAGAAGGCCGCCATGATGCAGGCGTACATGAAGTCGGCGATGCCGTTCCTCGGCGTGCAGGCCGCCCCCCGGCGGGCGGCGCTGCGGCGGGTGTTCGCCGACAACCGCATCCCCAGCGCGCCCGAGTGGCGGCGGGCGGTGCTCGAACTGTGGCGCGAGGCCGAGTACCGCGAGGAGCGGTACGCGGCGATCGAGCTGACCGGCTACCACCACTACCGCGAGTTCCAGACGCTCTACACGGTGCCGATGTACGAGGAGATGGTCGTCACCGGCGCCTGGTGGGATCTCGTCGACGAGCTGGCCACGCACCGCGTGGGCGGCCTGCTCACGGCCTTCCCCGACTCGATGCGCCCGTTGATGCTGGAGTGGGCGCACGACGGCGACCTGTGGAAACGCCGCACCGCGATCCTGTGCCAGAACCGCTTCAAGGAGCGCACCGACACCGCGTTGCTCTACGCGTGCATCGAGCCCAGTCTGTCCGACAACGACTTCTTCGCCCGCAAGGCGATCGGCTGGGCGCTGCGCGAGTACGCGAAGGTGAGCCCGGATGAGGTCGTCCGGTACGTGCAGGCCAAGGGCATCTCGGGGCTGAGCCGCCGCGAGGCGCTGCGCAACCTGCCCGTCACGTAGGCGCGGGCGCCACGCGGCTCATCTGGTCCACAGCGCGTCCTGCACGGCCTGGACGAGCGCCATCAGCTCGGGCGTGACGCGCTCTTTCGACCAGGCCAGCGCGTACGTGATGCGCAGCCCGCCCGCGTCGAGCGGGACGAACCGCACGTCGTCGCGGCGCACGGTCCTGACCAGGAGCTGCGGGATCGGCAGCACGCCCGCGCCCGCCGCCACCAGGTCGAGCGCCGCGGCGAAGTCGTCGTCGGCCACCATCCGCGCCCGGCCTGGGAGCCCCTGCCACGGGCGGCTGCCGGGGGTCAGCAGCACCTGCCCGGCCAGGTCCGGCGGCCCGACCCTGGGCCTGGCCTCCAGGGCGTGACCGGCGGGCACGGCCAGGTGGTCCACCGTGACGTGGAACCTGGCGGCGGTGACGAACGCGGCGGGGGCCGGGGTGGCGAGGATGGCGGCCGACACCTCGCCACCCGCCAGCGCCTTGGACGCGGTGCTCCGCCCCGCCACCGTGAGCTCGACCCCGATGGCCGGGGTCCGGCCCGCCAGCCGCCGCGCGATCCGCGCCGCCAGCGCGCCGACGAGCGGTGGATAAGCAAGGTGAATGATCGGCCGGGCCAGCCGAGCCGCCTCCGCCGAGAACGCCGTGGCGGACTCCAGCACCTGCTCGGCGTACGGCAGCAGCGCCCTGCCCTCGGCGGTGAGCCGCACCCGGTGCGCGTTCCGCTCGAAGAGCCGGACCCCGGCCGCGCGCTCCAGCCTGGTGATGGCCTGGCTCATGGCGGGCTGGGACATCCCCAGGTCGGCCGCGGCCCGCGAGAAGCTGAGCCGCCCGGCCACGCCCGCGAAGCACTGGATCTCCTTGAGCATAAGCGTCACCAATACATGGTGCACCAGATCACGACCGCTGGGCAGGATGCCTGCGTTCGATCCACCCGCTGACGCAGGGAGCAAGAGTCTGATGTCCCGATTTCCCCAGTCCACCGTGCTCGGATACCCGAGGATCGGCCCGCGCAGGGAGCTGAAGCGGGCCCTGGAGTCGTACTGGGACGGCCGCTCGACCCGCGAGGAGCTGGAGGCGGTGGGCGCCTCGCTCCGCGAGCAGACCTGGCGGCGACTCGCCGCCCTGGGCCTGGACGGGCTGCCGAGCAACACGTTCTCGCTGTACGACCAGGTGCTGGACACGGCGGTGCTGCTGGGCGCGGTGCCCGCGCGCTACCTGGAGGCCGCGGACCCGTACTTCGCGATGGCCAGAGGCACAGACGGGCTGGCGCCGCTGCGGATGACGAAGTGGTTCGACACGAACTACCACTACATCGTGCCGGAGATCACCTCCGAGACGGTGTTCAAGCTGGACGCGTCCAAGCCGCTCGGAGAGGTCCGGCAGGCGCGGGAGCTGGGGTTCGAGACCCGGCCGGTGGTGCTCGGGCCGGTGACGTTCCTGCTGCTCGGCTCGGCGCTGGACCGGCTGGACGAGGTGCTCGGCTGCTACGAGGAGCTGCTGGCGGCGCTGGCAGCCGAGGGCGTCGCCTGGGTGCAGCTCGACGAGCCGGCGCTGGTGGCCGACAGGACGCCGGAGGAACTTGCGGCGCTCACCACCGCCTACGAGCGGCTGGGGGCGTCGGCGAACCGGCCGGGCCTGTTCGTCGCCTCCTACTTCGGTGGCCTGGGCGAGGCGCTGCCGGTGCTGGCCGCCACCCCGGTCGAGGCGATCGGCGTGGACCTGGTGCGCGGCGGGCCGGTTCCCGCGCTGCCCGGCAAGATCGTGGTGGCGGGCGTGGTCTCCGGGCGGGACGTGTGGCGGACCTCGCCCGAGCGGGCGCTGGCGGCGCTGCGAGCCGTGCAGGCCGAGCAGGTGGTGGTGAGCACGTCCTGCTCGCTGCTGCACGTGCCGTATGACGTGGAGGCGGAGCCGGACCTCGACCCCGCCCTGCGGGCGCGGCTGGCGTTCGCGGAGCAGAAGGTGGCCGAGGTGGTGGAGCTGGCCCGCGCCGACCGGGACGGCGTCGCGC
>NZ_JBEXUP010000123.1:0-24943 GCF_040614375.1 Nonomuraea sp. NPDC005983 | reverse complement strand
GCGGCCCATGCCGCCTGGGCGTCGACCGCCTCGCGGAGCGCGGCCAGCTGGTCGCGGACCCGGTCGGGGGCGGTGCCGCCGTGGGCCTTGCGGGCGGCCAGCGCGCCGGGCACGCTCAGCACGTCGCGGACGTCGGGCGTGAGGTGCGCGGAGACCTTGACCAGTTCGTCGTCGGTCAGCTCGCCCAGGTCCTTGTCGTTGACCTGGCACCACACCACCAGATGGCCGACGGCCTCGTGCGCGTCGCGGAACGGCACGCCACGCCGCACCAGCAGCTCGGCCAGGTCGGTGGCCAGGGCGTAGCCGTCGGGCGCCGAGGTCTCCAGCCGCGCGGTGTTGACCCGCATGGTGGCGACCAGCCCGGCCATCGCCGGCAGGACCAGCAGCAGCGTGTCGACCGAGTCGAACACGGGCTCCTTGTCCTCCTGCAGGTCGCGGTTGTAGGTGAGCGGCAGGCCCTTCAGGGTCGTCAGCAGCGACATGAGGTTGCCGATCAGGCGGCCCGACTTGCCGCGGGCCAGCTCGGCGACGTCGGGGTTCTTCTTCTGCGGCATGATCGACGAGCCGGTGGAGTAGGCGTCGTCCATCTCGATCCAGCGGAACTCCTGCGAGGCCCACAGGACGATCTCCTCGCCCAGCCTCGACAGGTGGACGCCGATCATGGCCGCGTCGAACAGGAACTCGGCGGCGAAGTCGCGGTCGGCGACGGCGTCCATCGAGTTCGGGGCGGCGCTGTCGAAGCCCAGCTCCGCGGCCACCGCCTCCGGGTCGAGCGGCAGCGACGAGCCCGCCAGCGCGCCGGAGCCGAGCGGCGAGACGGCGGCCCGCTTGTCCCAGTCGGTGAGCCGGTCGATGTCGCGGGCGAAGGCGTGCACGTGCGCGAGCAGCTGGTGGCCGAACGAGACCGGCTGCGCGTGCTGCAGGTGGGTCATGCCGGGCGCGGCCGTCTCGGCGTGCTCCTCCGCCTGGGCCATCAGCGCGGTCTCCAGCTCGACGAGCCTGGAGACGATCGTGCGGACGTGGTCGCGGAGGTAGAGGCGCAGGTCGGTGGCGATCTGGTCGTTGCGGCTGCGCCCGGCGCGCAGCTTGCCTCCGAGCGAGCCGAGCCGTTCGAGCAGGCCGCGTTCCAGCGCCGTGTGCACGTCCTCGTCGGCGACCGTCGGCCGGAACTCGCCCTCCTTGCAGGCGCGTTCGAGGTCGTCGAGCGCGCCGATCATGCGCTCGAGCTCGTCGCCGCTCAGCAGCCCCGCCTTGTGCAGGACCCGCGCGTGCGCCCTGGACGCCGCCAGGTCGTACGGCACGAGCCGCCAGTCGAAGTGCACGCTCACCGACAGCCGGGTCAGCGCGTCGGCGGGGCCTCCTTCGAAACGCCCGCCCCACAGCCGCATCGGCTTGCCATCACTCACCGTCATCTCCTCCTTGTCCCCCGCGACCATAGTGCACATCACCCCTGCTTGGCGTCACGCGCGGCGGCGATCTTGGAGGGCAGGCTGAAGAGCTGGACGAAGCCCTTGGCCAGCGACTGGTCGAAGGTGTCGCCTGTGTCGTACGTGGCCAGTGAGAAATCGTACAGCGACTGCTCGGAGCGGCGGCCGGTGACGGTGGCCTTGCCCGCGTGCAGGGTCATCCGGATGTCGCCGGCGACGTGCTTCTGCGCCTCGGCGATGAGAGCGTCGAGGGCGTCCTTGAGCGGCGAGAACCACAGGCCGTCGTAGACGAGCTCGCTCCACCGCTGGTCCACGCCGCGCTTGAAGCGGGCCAGGTCGCGCTCGACGGTGACGTTCTCCAGCTCCATGTGCGCGGCGATCAGCGCGATGGCGCCGGGCGCCTCGTAGACCTCGCGGGACTTGATGCCGACGAGCCGGTCCTCGACCATGTCGATCCGGCCGACACCCTGCGCTCCCGCACGCCTGTTGAGCTCGTCGACGACCTGGTACGGCGTGAGCGCGCGGCCGTCGATCTTGACGGGGACGCCCTGCTCGAAGGTGACGACGACCTCGTCGGCCTCGCGGGGCGTGGACGGGTCGGCGGTGTAGGAGTAGACGTCCTCGGTGGGGCCGTTCCAGATGTCTTCCAGGAAGCCGGTCTCGACGGCGCGGCCCCACAGGTTCTGGTCGATGGAGAACGGGTTCTTCTTGGTGGTCTCGATGGGCAGGCCCTTGCGCTCGGCGAACTCGATGGCCTTGTCGCGGGTCCAGGCGTAGTCGCGGGCCGGGGCGACGACCTTGAGGTCGGGGGCGAGCGCGGCGAGGCCGGCCTCGAAGCGGACCTGGTCGTTGCCCTTGCCGGTGCAGCCGTGGGAGACGACGGTGCCGCCGAACTGCTTGGCCGCGCTCACCAGGTGCTTGACGATGAGCGGCCGAGACAGCGACGACAGCAGCGGGTAGCGGTCCATGTAGAGGGCGTTGGCCTGCATGGCCGGGACGCAGAAGTCGGCGGCGAACTCCTCCTTGGCGTCGACGACCACGGACTCGACCGCGCCGCAGTCGATGGCCCGCTTCTGGATGACCTCCATGTCCTCGCCGCCCTGGCCGAGGTCCACCGCGACGGCGATGACCTCGGCGTTCATCTTCTCGGCCAGGAACGGGATGGCGACGGACGTGTCCAGGCCGCCTGAGAACGCCAGGACTACTCTCTCAGTCATTTCTCGATCTCCATTGCTCAGGTCGGGTAGTGGGCGCGGTCGGCCCGCCCGGTGGCGGGTAACCGCGTCGGTCGGCCACCCGGAGCAGGGCGTCGGCCACTACTTGGCCGCCCAGCGGGTCGCGGCTGATGACGAGGATCGTGTCGTCGCCGGCGACCGTGCCGAGGATGGACTCCCAGTCGGCGTGGTCGATGGCGGAGGCCAGGAACTGGGCCGCCCCCGGCGGCGTCCTGACGATCACCAGGTTGGCGGAGGCTTCGGCGCCGACCAGCAGTTCCTCCGCGATGCGGTGCAGCCGGGCGGCCGGGGACTCGCCGGTGCCGAGGCGGGCCAGCGGGATGCGCCCGCCGCCCTCCCCGGGCAGCGCGTACACCAGCGACCCGTCGTCGGCGCGCAGCTTGAGCGCGCCGAGCTCGTCCAGGTCGCGCGAGAGCGTGGCCTGGGTGACCTCGACGCCGCTCTCGGCGAGCAGCTTGGCCAGCTCCGGCTGGGAGCGCACGACCTGCCGCTGCAGCAGGTCCGTGATCTTGGCCTGCCGGGCGGCCTTGGTCATCGGGATGGTCATGCGGCGTTCACCAGCCAGTGCAGCAGCGCCTTCTGGGCGTGCAGCCGGTTCTCCGCCTGGTCCCATACGACGCTGTTCGGCCCGTCGAGCACCTCGGCGGTGATCTCGTAGCCGCGGTAGGCGGGCAGGCAGTGCAGCACGATCGCGTCGCCCGCGGCGTGCTCCATGAGCTCGGAGTTCACCTGGTACGGCATGAGCGCCGCCACGCGCTCGTCCTTGCCGTCCTGGCCCATCGACACCCAGGTGTCGGTGGCGATCACGTGCGCGCCCTTGACGGCGGCGGCCGGGTCGGACTGCGCGAGCACCGAGCCGCCCGTGCCGGCGGCGATGGTGGCGGCCCGGTCGAGGATGACGGCGTCGGGCTGGTATCCGGCGGGGGCGGCGATGCGGACGTGCATCCCGGCGGTGGCTCCGCCGAGCAGGTAGGAGTGGGCCATGTTGTTGGCGCCGTCGCCGAGGTAGGTCAGTGTCAGGCCGGCCGTCCTGCCGAACCTCTCGCGGACGGTCTGCAGGTCGGCGAGGATCTGGCAGGGGTGGAACTCGTCGGTGAGAGCGTTCACCACGGGCACGCGCGACTGCGAGGCCATCGCCTCGATGCGTTCCTGGCCCGCGGTCCGCCAGACGATCGCGGCGCACTGCCGCTCCAGCACCCGGGCGGTGTCCTCGATCGGCTCACCCCTGCCCATCTGGGACGTGCCGCCGTCGATGATCAGCGGCATGCCGCCCAGCTCGCCGACGCCGACGGCGAAGGACACCCTCGTCCTGGTGGACGGCTTGTCGAACAGGACGGCCACGGTGCGCGGGCCCTCGAAGGGGCGGTAGCCGAAGCGGTCCTTCTTCATCGCCTCGGCCAGGTCGAGCACCTGTACCTGCTCGGCGGGCGTGAGGTCGTCGTCTCTGAGGAAGTGCCTGGTCACTTGGCCGCCTCCGTGAGGATCGCGGGGAAGGCGGCGACGAACGCGTCGACCTCGTCCGCGGTGATGACCAGCGGCGGCGCGAGGCGGACGGCGTCGGGCTGCAGGGCGTTGACCAGGAAGCCCGCGTCGGCGGCGGCCTGCTGGACCCTGCCGGAGACCGGCTCGGTGAGCACGGCGGCCAGCCACAGGCCGCGCCCGCGTACCCCCTTGAGCAGCGGGTGGCCGACGGCTTCCATTCCGCCGCGGAGCCTGTCGCCGACCGATTTGACGTGGTCGAGGTCGAGGTTGTCGAGGACGGCCAGCGCGGCGGCGCACGAGACCGGGTTGCCGCCGAAGGTGGAGCCGTGGTCGCCCTTGTCGAACAGCGTGCCCGCGTCGCCGAAGCCGACGCAGGCGCCGATCGGCAGGCCGCCGCCGAGGCCCTTGGCCAGGGTCAGGATGTCGGGGGTGACGCCTTCGGCCTGGTGGGCGAACCAGTGCCCGGTGCGGCCGATCGCGGACTGGATCTCGTCGGCCACCAGCAGGGCGCCGGTCGAGTCGCAGATCTCGCGGGCGGCCTGCAGGTAGCCGTCGGGCGGCGGGACCACGCCCGCCTCGCCCTGGGTGGGCTCCAGGAAGACGGCGATGCAGTCGCCGGTCACGGCGTCCTTGAGCGCGGCGGCGTCACCGTAGGGGACGAACCGGACATCAACGGGGAACGGGCCGAACTGGTCGCGGATGGCCTTCTTGCCGGTCAGCGAGAGCGCGCCGATGGTGCGGCCGTGGAAGCCGTTCTCGGCGGCGACGAAGTAGGAGCGGCCGTCCTGCCTGCCGTACTTGAGCGCCAGCTTGTAGGCGGCCTCGTTGGCCTCGGTGCCGGAGTTGGCGAAGAAGACCCGGCCCGGGGCGTTGAGCAGCTGCAGGAGCCGCTCCGCGAGCAGGACCTCGGGCTCGTGCAGGAACAGGTTGCTGGTGTGCGCGATGGTGGCGACCTGCTTGGAGACGGCCTCGACCAGGGCGGGGTGGGCGTGGCCGAGTGAGCTGACCGCGATGCCGCCGATGAGGTCGAGGTACTCCTTGCCGTCGACGTCCCAGACGCGGGTGCCCTCGCCTCGTGCCAGCGCCACCGGGGGGACGCCGTAGTTCGGCATGAAGGCTTTCTCGAACCTGTCGTAGAGGTTCATCAGGGCATCACCATGGTTCCGATTCCTTCGTTGGTGAAAATCTCGAGCAGCAGCGAGTGGGGGACGCGGCCGTCGAGGACGTGCGCCTGCGGGACACCGCCCTGGACCGCCGTCAGGCAGGCCTCCATCTTCGGCACCATCCCGCTCGACAGGCCGGGCATCAGGGCTTCCAGCTCGTCGGCCCTCAGCTGGTCGATCACGTCGGTGTCGTCGGGCCAGTTGGCGTACAGGCCCTCCACGTCGGTCAGGACGATGAGTTTGTGCGCCTGGAGCGCCACGGCCAGCGCGGCGGCGGCGGTGTCGGCGTTGACGTTGTAGATCTGGCCGTCGTCGCCGCGGGCGACGCTGGAGACGACCGGGATGCGGCCGTCGTCGAGCAGGGCCCGCACGGCTCCTGGATCGACCTTGACGATCTCGCCCACCTGGCCGATGTCGACCGGTTCGCCGTCGACCAGGGCGTGCTTGCGCTCGGCGGTGAACAGGTGGGCGTCCTCGCCGGACATGCCGACCGCGAACGGGCCGTGCCGGTTGATCAGGCCGACGATGTCGCGGTTGACCTGGCCGGTCAGCACCATCCTGACCACCTGCATGGCCTCGGGCGTGGTGACCCTGAGCCCGGCGGTGAAGGTGGACTCGATGCCGAGCCTGTCGAGGTGGTGGCTGATCTGGGGGCCGCCGCCGTGCACCACCACCGGCCTGAGCCCGGCGTAGTGGAGGAAGACGATGTCCTCGGCGAAGCCCTCCTTGAGCGCTTCCTCGGTCATCGCGTTGCCGCCGTACTTGATGACGACGGTGGCGCCGTGGAAACGGGCCAGCCAGGGCAGCGCCTCGATCAGCGTGCCCGCCTTCGCGTGTGCTCCGTTGACCCTCATGAGGAGTACGCCGAGTTCTCGTGGACGTAGTCGGCGGTCAGGTCGGTGGTGTGGACGGTCGCCGAGTGGGGGCCCGCCGACAGGTCGATGGTGATCGTCACGTCACGGGGACGCATGTCGACCTTGTCGCGGTCGTCGCCGACGGCGCCGCCCCGGCAGATCCAGATGCCGTTGATGGCCACGTTGAGCCTGTCGGGCTCGAACACGGCGTCGGTGGTGCCGACGGCGGCCAGGACGCGGCCCCAGTTGGGGTCCTCGCCGTGGATGGCGCACTTGAGCAGGTTGGAGCGGGAGACCGTGCGGCCGACCGTGACGGCGTCGTCCTCGCTGGCCGCGCCGACCACCTCGATGGCGATGGCCTTGGACGCGCCCTCGGCGTCGACGAGGAGCTGCCTGGCCAGGTCGGCGCAGACCTCGGTGACCTTCTGCTCGAACTCCGCGATGTCCGGCTTGGTGCCGGACGCGCCGCTCGACAGGAGCAGCACGGTGTCGTTGGTGGACATGCAGCCGTCGGCGTCGAGCCGGTCGAACGTCTTGGCGGTGGCCTTGCGCAGGACGGCGTCGAGCTGCTCGGCGGTCAGGTCGGCGTCGGTGGTGACGACGCAGAGCATGGTGGCCAGGGCCGGGGCGAGCATGCCCGCCCCCTTGGCCATGCCGCCCACCATGTAGCCGTCGCCGCGCCTGAAGGAGATCTTGGAGACGGTGTCGGTGGTGCGGATGGCGTCGGCCGCGGCCAGGCCGCCGTCGCGGGAGAGCTGGGTGGCCGCGCCGTCCACGCCGGACAGCAGCGCGTCCATCGGCAGCCGCTCGCCGATCAGGCCGGTGGAGCACACCGCGATCTCGCCCGCGGAGTCGGACAGCGCCGCGGCGACCCGCTCGGCGGTGGCGTGGGTGTCCTGGAAGCCCTCGGGGCCGGTGCAGGCGTTGGCGCCGCCGGAGTTGAGCACGACCGCCCGCACCCGGCCGCCTCGCAGGACCTGCTGCGACCACAGGACCGGGGCGGCCTTCACGCGGTTGGCGGTGAAGACTCCGGCGGCGGCGCGGTTCGGCCCGTCGTTGACGACGAGGGCGAGGTCGCGGGCGCCGCTGGACTTGATTCCGGCGGCTACGCCCGCGGCCCTGAAGCCAAGGGGTGCGGTCACGCTCATGGGGCGACTCCAGTCAGGGGAAGGCCGAGCTCTTCTGGCAGGCCGAGGGCGAGGTTCACGCTTTGGACGGCGCCTCCGGCCGTGCCCTTGGTGAGGTTGTCGATGGCGATGACGGCGACCAGGCGTCCGGCGCGCTCGTCGAGCGTGACCTGCACGGCGGCCGTGTTGGCGCCGTAGGTCATCGCGGTGGCGGGCCAGAGGCCTTCTGGCAGCAGCTTGACGAACGGCTCGGCCTTCAGCGCGCTCTCGTAGGCGGTTCTGACCGCCTCCTTGGTGAGGCCGGGAACCGCCGGGGCCGTGCAGGTGGCGAGGATGCCGCGGCTCATGGGAGCCAGCGTCGGGGTGAACGACACGCGGACGGGGGTGCCGGCGACGCCGCTCAGGCCCTGCTCCATCTCCGGGGTGTGCCGGTGAACGCCGCCGACGCCGTAGGCGCTGACCGAGCCCATGACCTCGCTGCCGAGGAGGTTGGCCTTGAGCGACTTGCCCGCGCCGCTGGTGCCGCTGGCGGCCACGACGACCACGTCCGGCTCGACGAGGCCGTGGGCGAAGGCGGGCAGCAGGGCGAGGATGACGGAGGTCGGATAGCAGCCGGGGACGGCGATGCGCCGGGCCGCCTTCAGCACCTCGCGCTGGCCGGGCAGCTCCGGCAGCCCGTAGGGCCAGGTGCCGGCGTGCTCGCCGCCGTAGAACTCCTGCCAGGCGACGGGGTCGGCGAGCCGGTGGTCGGCACCGCAGTCGACGACGATGGTGTCGGGCCCGAGCTGGGCGGCGACGCCGGCCGAGTGGCCGTGCGGGAGGGCCAGAAAGACGACGTCGTGGCCGGCGAGGACCTCTGGGGTGGTCTCCTCGATGATGCGGTCGGCGAGCTGCGGCAGGTGCGGCTGGTGCGCGCCGAGCGGAGTGCCCGCGCTGGAGGCCGCGCTGAGCGCGCCGATCTCGAACTCGGGGTGGCCGAGCAGCAGGCGGAGCAGTTCGCCTCCCGCGTAGCCGCTGGCTCCCGCGACCGCCGCTCTCATTCCAACCTCCTGCATGCTTATGCATCATTGCTCATGACCTTGCTAGTAAAAATGATGCACGGAAGGGCATGCATATGCAAGCCGGGACGCGCCCTGCGCTCACATAGTGAGACCTAGCGGAGCGTACCTACCGGTCGGTACTGTGATTTATTCGGATCGCCGTCCACCAGCGGGAGTT
This sequence comes from Nonomuraea sp. NPDC005983, assembly GCF_040614375.1. Taxonomy (NCBI): domain Bacteria; kingdom Bacillati; phylum Actinomycetota; class Actinomycetes; order Streptosporangiales; family Streptosporangiaceae; genus Nonomuraea; species Nonomuraea sp. NPDC005983. The sequence continues at coordinate 16,437 of NZ_JBEXUP010000123.1, read as the reverse complement.
CTGTGCCATGACCCTTTCTCATGCCCAGGTCCAAGCCGAGCTCACCGGTCCCGGCCAGCTTTTCGAGATCGAGGAGATCGGCGACACCGGCGTACGGACCTGGAAGCACGCTCCCGTCCACTTCCGCGCCCTGCTCGAGATGAGCCGGTTCCACGGCGACAAGGTCTTCCTCATCTACGAGGACGAGCACATCACCTTCGAGGAGCACTACCGCAGGGCCGCGACGCTGGCCGGCCGCCTGGTGCGGGAGTACGGCGTCGCCAAGGGCGACCGGGTGGCCATCGCCATGCGCAACTACCCGGAATGGGTGGTGGCCTTCTCCGCCGCGCTCGCCGCCGGCGCGATCGCCGTCCCGCTCAACGCCTGGTGGACCGAGCCTGAGCTGGCCTACGGCGTGCGCGACTCGGGCGCCAAGGTGCTGATCGCGGACGGCGAGCGCGCCGTGCGGCTGGCCGCCACCGGCGTGCCGCTGATCGTGACCAGAGGCGAGGCACCGGCGGGGGCGCGCTCGTTCGACGAGGTGATGGGCGAGATCAGCGCGGACGTGACGCTGCCGGACGTCCCGCTCTCCCCCGAGGACGCGGCCACGATCTTCTACACGTCCGGCACCACCGGCCATCCCAAGGGGGCGCTCGGCAGCCACCGCAACCTGGGCCAGTCGCCGATGACCGTCGCCTACGGGCTGCTGCGCGCGGCGGCGCTGGCGGGCAAGGACCCCGCGGCGGCCGCGGGCGCGCGCCGGGTGACGCTGCTGTCGGTCCCGCTGTTCCACGTGACGGGCTGCTTCTCCGCGCTCACCACCACGATGTTCGCGGGCGGCGGCCTGGTGCTGATGTACAAGTGGGACCCCGAGCAGGCGCTGCGGCTCATCGAGCGGGAACGCGTCACCACCATGATCGGCGTGCCGACCAACGCCTGGCAGCTCATGTCACACCCCGACTTCGGCAAGTACGACCTGTCGTCGCTGACGACGCTCGGCTACGGCGGCGCCCCCGCCCCGCCCAAGCTGCTGGAGCGCATCACCGAGAACCTGCCGGACCGGGCCCCCTCCAACGGCTACGGCATGACCGAGACGACCGCGCTGGCCATCGGCAACGGCGGCGCCGACTACCAGGCCAGGCCCGACAGCATCGGCCTGCCCTCCCCCGTGGTGGACGTCCGCGTGGTGGACCCGACGGGCGCCGAACTGCCGCCCGGCGAGGTGGGCGAGCTGTGCGTACGCGGCCCGAACGTCATCATGGGCTACTGGAACAAGCCGGAGGCGACCGCCCAGACGTTCGTGGCCGGCTGGCTGCACACAGGCGACCTCGCCAGGGTCGACGAGGACGGCTTCGTCTACATCGTCGACCGGGCCAAGGACATGGTCATCAGGGGCGGCGAGAACGTCTACTGCGCCGAGGTGGAGGCGGCCCTGTTCGAGCATCCGGCGGTGGACGACGCCGCGGTGATCGGCGTCCCCGACGATGAGCTGGGCGAGGAGGTCGGCGCGGTCATCCGCCTCAAGCCGGGCACGGCGCCGACGTCCGAGGAGCTGCGGTCCTTCCTGACCGGCCGGATCGCCAAGTTCAAGATCCCGGTGCGGATCTGGTTCCGGGACACCGAGCTCCCCCGCAACCCGGGCGGCAAGATCCTCAAGACCCGGCTGCGCAGGGAGGTCCTCGGCGGGTGACACCTACAGGTCGTTTCCCGCGTACGACAGGTTGAAGCTCTTGTTGACCAGCGGGAAGTCGGGCACGATCGCCCCGCCGAGGGCGACGGGCAGGGCGGGCCAGTTGAAGAACGACGGGTCCACGATCTTCACCCTGGACAGCCGGCCCGTCGGAGCCAGCTCCACGCGGTGCACGATCGTGCCGCGCCAGCCCTCGACGATGCCCACGCCCGACCACCGCCCCCGCTCGGGGACGCTCCCGCCGGGCGCGCCGGACACCAGCCGGTCGATCAGCTCGATGGACGCGGCGATCTCGTCGGCGCGTACCTGGAAGCGGGCCAGCACGTCGCCGCCCGCGCGGGTGGCGACGGGGAACGGGCCGAGGTCGGTGAACGGGTGGTCGCGCCTGGCGTCGAGGTCCAGCCCGCTGGCCCTGGCGACGTAGCCGAGCGTGCCGAGGTCCGCCGCCGCCCGCGCGGTCAGCACGGCGGTGCCGGTGAACCGGTCGGACACCACGCCGTGCCCGAGCGCGAGGCCGGCGATCTCGGCGACCTCCGCGCCGAGCGCCCGCAGCACGGCCGGATCGGGCAGGGCGCGCAGCTCCCCGCCGCCGAGCCGCACCGCGCCGCGCAGCAGCCGGTGGCCGGTGACCTCGGCGTTGACGCGCAGCAGCCGCTCACGGACGGCGCCGCAGTGCGCCTGCAGGACGCTGTGCGCCACGTCGTTGCAGAGCGCCCCCAAATCGGTGACGTGGTTGTAGAGCCGTTCCAGCTCCAGTGCGACTGCTCTGGCGCGCTGCGCCTCGGGGCCGACGGGGGTGCCCAGGGCCTGCTCCACAGCCAGGCAGTACGCCAGCGCGTGGCCCACGGCCGTGTCGCCGCTGACGCGTTCTGCCAGCGGCAGGCCGTCCTCTGGGCGGCGTCCCTCGAAGAGCTGCTCGATGCCCTTGTGCACGAACCACAGGCGGGCCTTGAGCTTCAGGATGGTCTCGCCGACCACGGAGAAGCGGAAGTGCCCCGGTTCGATGAGCCCGGCGTGCACCGGGCCCACCGGGATCTCGTAGACGCCCGCGCCTTCCACGTCCCCGAACGGGTAGGGGCCCTCGGGGTCGCCGAACGACGGCGGCGGGCCCGCGTCGGCCAGCATCGGGTACCAGCCGCGCGGCCAGTGGTGGTGCCTGACGAGCCGCCGGGGCAGCGGGTGCCCTTCGGGGGTGATCCCGTACAGGTCGCGGATCTCCCGCTCGAAGCGTCCGGCGGGGAAGGAGAGGGCGGCCAGGCTCGGCACGGCGGGCTCGTCCAGCCGTACGTGCAGCTCGACGCGCCTTTCCGGACGGGCGGCGGTGAACAGGTAGACGAGCCGGAACCCGCCGGGGGCGGAGTGCGCGGCGACCAGCGCCACCCGGTGCCCGTCGGCGAGCAGCTCGCCGGCCCGCTCCACCAGCTCCTTCGGCCCGATGTCGGCGATCATCGCGCCGCTCCGGGGACGGTGGCGACGAGCGTGGCGGCGTCCAGGAGCGGCTTCAGCGGCCCCAGCGTCACGCCGAGCGCCGCGCAGGCGACCAGCCCAGCGACGAGCGGCACCACGCCGCTGCGCAGCGGCGTGCGGGCTCCGGCCGCGCCGGGATCGCCGAGGAGCATGCGGCCGGCCGCTCCGCCCACGCCCGCGAGCACCACCAGCATCAGCGCCAGCGCCACCGCGACCGCCCAGCCGAGCCCGGACGTGAAGCCCGCCCGCGCGATGCCCAGCTCACTGGCGAACAGGCTGAACGGCGGCAGCCCGACCAGCGCGAGCAGCCCGAGCGCGAACGCGCCCGCCAGCACCGGGGAGCGCGCGGCCAGGCCGCGCACGGCGGCGATCTGGCTGCTGCCCACCGCCTGTTGGATCTGCCCGGACCCGATGAACAGCACCGACTTGCCCAGCCCGTGCCCGAGGATGTGCAGCAGCACGGCCGTCAGCGCGAGCCCGTTGCCGATGGCGGCCCCGAGCGCGATCAGGCCCATGTGCTCGATGCTGGAGTAGGCCAGCATCCGCTTGAAGTCGCGCTGCCCGATCAGCAGCGCCGCGGCCACCGCGAGCGACGCCAGCGCCACGGCGACCAGCAGGATCCGGCCGAAGCCCGGGCCCAGCGCCCCGTCGGAGATCACCTTCACCCGCAGGATCGCGTAGAACGCCACCGACAGCAGCACGCCCGACATCAGCGCGGACACCGGCGCGGGGGCCTGGCTGTGCGCGTCGGGCAGCCAGGCGTGCAGCGGCGCGAGGCCGGCCTTGGCGCCGAAGCCGAGCACCAGCAGGACCACCGCGATCCGGGTCACCCCCGGGTCGAGTTCGGCGGCGTGCCCGGCGAGCGAGACCCAGTCCAGGCCGTCCGACAGCTTGGCGTGCACGGCCGCGTAGTGCACGATCACCAGTCCGAGCAGCGCCAGCGCGATGCCGACGGAGCAGATCACCACGTACTTCCACGCCGCCTCGGTGGCCTTGCGGGTACGGCGGTAGCCGACCAGGAACGCGGTCAGGATCGTGGTGGCCTCCACCGCCACCCACAGCACGCCGAGGCTGGCGGCCAGCACCGCGACGGCCATGGCCGCGATGAAGCACTGCGTGAAGATCCCGTAGCGGCGGGCCGCCCGGCGGCCCGTGTGCCCGGCGGCCAGCTCCGCGCGCAGATAGGCGGGGCTGGCCAGCATCGCCAGCAGCGCGACCACCCCGATCACGATCAGCATGTACGCGCTCAGCGCGTCCACCCGGAGCAGCCCCCACAGGGCGCTCCCCCGGCCGGCCCGCGCGAGCAGCACGGCGGCGGCGAGCAGGCCGCCCGCCGACAGGGCACCGAGCCACGCGGTGCCGCGGTTCCAGCCGAACAGGGCGTAGAGGCAGGCGGCCGCGAGCGGCAGCGCCACCGGGACGATCACCATCAGTCGTGCAGCTCCCGTAGCTCGTCGAGATCGGTGCCGCCGAACGCGGCCCGCATCCGGGTGGTCAGAACCTGCAGCACCAGCACGGCCAGCAGGACGTCCAGCGACACGCCCAGCTCCACCACCAGCGGCACGCCGCTCGTGGTCAGGAACGCGGCGGCGGTGATGGCGTTGTCCATCAGCAGGAAGCCCACCACCTGCGACAGCGCCCGCCGCCTGGTGACCAGCACGAAGAAGCCCACCAGCAGCACCGTCAGCGCGATCGGCACCGCCTGGGTCTCCGGCGTGGGCGTGAGCCGCACCAGAGGCTGGGACACGGCGTAGGCCAGCATCGTCAGCACGGCGGCCACCAGCAGCGACGCGGCCACGCTGACCCGCGGATGCGTCTCGCGCCCCTCCTCCCCCGCCGCCGGGGCGCTCCGCATCAGGTACGGCAGCAGCACGCCGCGCAGCAGCCCCACCCCCGCGCCGAGCGCGGTCAGCTCGGCGGAGCCCTCGTGCAGGCCGCGCACCACGATCAGCGCCCCGAGCGCGAAGCCCTGCAGCCCGAACAGCCACACGAACGCGGCCAGGTCGCGCCGCCACAGCACCAGCACGCCGGTCAGCAGGAACGCCCCGCAGGCCAGGTCGAGCGCCTGCACGTAGAACGAATCAGTCATCTCACTCACGCCAGGAAGAAGGAGGCGGCGACCGCCAGGAGTGCCATCAGGAACGAGCCCGCGAGCAGTTCGGGGATGCGGAAGAGGCGCAGCTTGGCCATGAACACCTCGCCCGCCGCCAGCGCCCCGCCCAGCAGCGCCACCTTGCCCGCGAACGCCACCACGGCGACGAGTGACGCCACCGGGCCCGCGCCCGCGGTCGCGATGCCCAGCGGCGCGAACAGGCTGGCGAGCAGCCCCAGCATCACGGTGAGCCGCATCGCCGAGGCCCATTCGATGAGCGCCAGGTCCGGCCCGGCGTACTCGAGGATCATGGCCTCGTGGATCATGGTGAGCTCGAGGTGCGTGGACGGGTTGTCGACCGGGATGCGTCCGGACTCGGCGATCGTGACCATCGCGAGCGCGACGCCCGCCAGCAGGCTCACCGGGGAGATGGCGGTGAGCGGGCTGCCGGCGGTGGCGGTGACGATCGCTCCCAGGTCGGTGGTGCCGACCCGGACCGACAGCGCGAAGACCGCGAGCAGGATCGTCGGCTCCACCAGGGCGAGCACGGTCACCTCCCGGCTGGCGCCCATCCCGCCGAACGCCGTGCCGGTGTCGAGCCCGCCCAGTGCCAGCGCGACCGAGCCGAGGGCGAGCAGGGCCGTGACGGCGAACAGGTCGGCCACGCCGTCGAGCGGCGAGGCGGCCGTCACCAGCGGAACCACGGCCGCCACCACCAGCGCCGTGCCCGCGAGCAGCAGCGGCGCGGCCCTGAACACCCAGCCGGTGCCGTGCGGCGCGATGGGCTCCTTGCGTACCAGCTTGCGCAGGTCGCGCCAGGGCTGCAGCACGCCCGCGCCGACGCGGCCCTCCAGCCGGGCCCTGACCTGCCGCATCAGCCCGACGAGCAGTGGCGCCCCGGCGGCGACCACGAGCACCTGCAGGATCATCCCGGCCATCACGCGAGCACCGCCAGCACGATCAGCACGCCGGTGAGGGCGTAGAAGCCGTACGACAGGTAGCGGTGGACGCTGCCGTCGGCCAGCCGCCGGGCCCCCTCACCGAGCCGGGCGGCGGCGGCCAGCACCGGCTCGTAGAGCCTGCGCTCGACCCGGTCGGGCACCCTGGCGCGGAACTCGACCCGTCCCACCAGGTAGTCGGCCTCCTTCACGGCGGTCACGGCGATCTCCGGCTGCAGGGCGTCGACGAAGACGCGTTGCAGCGGCTCGGCGAAGGAGGTCGCGGTGTACTCCATGCGGGCGGACATCGGGCCCGCGCCGCAGTCCCACAGCCGGGCGGCCCGCCGGCGCCTGGACGCGACCGCCCGGACCAGCGCCGTCAGCCCGGCGACGGAGGCGGCGAGCGCGAGCGCGATCAGCAGCGGCGAGATCGACCCGGTGATCCCCTCCAGCCGCAGGGTCAGCTCGCCCGTGACCGGCCGGGCCCCGGGGACCAGGTGGCCGGCCGCGCCCGCCGGCATCGGCAGCACCAGCGTGGGGTTGAGCGCCAGGAACAGGCAGGCGATGGCCGCCAGCGCGGTCGCCCAGACGACCGTGAACGGGCTCTCCACGGCCCGTTCCGCCGCCGTGCTGCGCGGCCTGGCCAGGAAGCCGACGCCGAACGCCTTCACGAACGTGGCGACGGCCAGCCCGGCCGAGAGCGCGATCACGCCGACGGCCAGCGGCATCGTGACGGCGCCCGCCACCCCTGACGCGGGCAGCGCGTGGATGAGCCCCTGCAACAGCAGCCACTCGCTGACGAACCCGTTGCCCGGCGGCAGCGCCGACGCGCACAGCGCGCCGACGGCGAACAGCGCGGTGGTGTACGGCATGCGGGTGCGCAGCCCGCCCAGCGCGTCGAGGTCGCAGAGCCCGGTCGCGCGCTGGACCGAGCCCACCGCCTGGAACAGCAGCGTCTTGAAGGCTGAGTGGTTGACCACGTGCAGCAGCCCGGCGGTGAGCGCGAGCGCGGCCAGGCGGGCCGCTCCGTCGGCGGCGAAGAAGCCCGCCGCGCCCACCCCGATCAGCACCAGGCCCATGTTCTCCGTGGACGAGTAGCCGAGCAGCCGTTTCAGGTCGGTGGCCATGGCGGCCTGGAGCACCCCGTACAGGGCGGACAGGGCGCCCAGCGCGAGCACGATCCACCACCACCAGACGGGGCCGCCGCCCAGCAGGTCCAGCCCGAGCCTGGCGACGCCGTAGACGCCCATGTTCGCCATGGCGCCGCTCATCAGCGCCGCCACGTGGCTGGGCGCGGCGGGGTAGGCGCGCGGCAGCCACACGTGCAGCGGGACGATCCCCGCCTTGGACGCGAACCCGGCCAGCGTGGCCAGGAAGACGAGGTTCCGCGCGGCGGGCGACAGCTCGGCGGCCCTCAGCTGGTCGAAGCCGTCGCCCCCGGCTCCGGCGGCGAACAGGCAGAGCCCCGACATGATCGTCACCAGGCCGAGCTGCGTCATCACGGCGTACCAGAGGCCGGCCTTCCTGACCGGCGGGCGCCGCCTGTGGTCGGCCAGGACGAGCAGCAGCGAGGTCGTCGCCATCAGCTCCCAGGCAAGCAGGAACGTGCTGACGCCGGCCGCGGCCGGGACCAGCAGCAGGGCCGCCACGAACAGCGGCGTCAGTACGCGGGCCAGCCGCCCGCCGGCGCCGATGCCGTACACGGCCGTGCAGGCCGCGACGGCTCCGGTGACGGCGACGAACAGGCCTCCCAGCGGGTCCAGCGCCAGCCGGATCCCGCCCAGCGGGAGCAGCCACGGCAACGAGGCCGCCCACCCGTGGCCCAGCGTCGCCTGCCCGCCGGCGACGACCGCGAGCACCCCGGCCGCCGCCACCAGCCCGCCGACCAGCCACCTGCGGAACGCGGCGGCCGCCCGCCAGACGCGGGCCACGGCGCTCCGGCGCCCGCGGGGGCGGGGCAGCGCGGTCAGCGCGGCCAGCAGGCAGAGGGCGAGAGAGGACGCGTAGAAGGTCATCGGCCGGTCATCCCGCGCAGGGCCTCGACGATGTCCTCCGGCCTCGGCGGGCAGCCCGGAACCTGGACGTCGACCGGGATCACGTCCGAGACCGGGCCCACGACGCCGTACGCGCCCGCGAAGGCCCCGCAGTCACGGGCGCAGTCGCCCAGCGCGACCACCACGCGCGGCTCGGGCACGGCCTCGTACGTGCGGCGCAGCGCCATCTCCATGTTGCGCGTCACCGGCCCTGTCACCAGCAGGGCGTCGGCGTGCCGGGGCGAGGCCACCAGCCGCGCGCCGTACCGCTCGGCGTCGTAGACCGGGCCGAACGCTGAGGCGATCTCCACCTCGCAGCCGTTGCAGGACCCGGCGTCCACGTGCCGGATCTGCACCGAGCCCGCCAGCTCCCCGGGTGACGGCGGCGCATCGCTGGAACGTTCCAGAGCAGGCTCCGCCATTCGCCCCGTCTTCACGATTTTTCGCCACAAACGCACCTGTGACCATCTCCTCCGAGCCCCGCGCCGGTTGGCCAGGACATGCAGGCAGACGCCCGCTTTGACCTGGGAAAACGGCCCCCTGAACCGGGTCACTCACTATGCCGCGCCCGTCGCCGGGCCGCACCGTGATTGGCGGGATTGCCCAGGCGCCCACGGCGGCGTCCGCGTCCAGGCCCCTGCTCCCGGTGCCGGGGTCGCGGCTTTTTCGCCGCTGAACCCCCAGGTCGGGACGGGGATAGCCGAGCGCTTTACCTGTGGCGTAATCGCGGAGGCTATGCCTCCGCTGACATCTTTCTCATGTCAGAGCAAACGCCACAAGGAGCTCGAAATGACCCACCTGTCCGTCACCGCCGACCGGACCAAGTTCCTGCGCATCGCGCTGGCCCTCGACGCCGTCGTCACCGGTGTCAACGGGCTGGTCTACCTCGCCGCCGCCGGCCCCACGAGCGACCTGCTCGGGCCGGACGCGGAACTGCTGCGCGGGATCGGCGCCTTCCTGCTCGTCTACGGCGTGGCAGTCGGCTTCCTGGCGAGCCGCGGCACGATCAGCCAGGCCGGCGTCAAGGTCATGATCGCGCTGAACATCATCTGGACCCTCGGCAGCATCGCCGCCGTCGTCACCGGGGCCGCCGGGTTCACCACGATCGGCGCCGTATGGGCCATCGCGCAGGCGCTGGTGGTCGGCGTCTTCGCGGAACTGCAGATCATGGGCCTGCGCAGGATGCGCTGACCCCGCACATCATCCCTCCCCATATCCGAAAGGTTGACAGATCATGACCGCAAACCTGGTCGAGCGCTACGTCGCCGCCTGGAACGAGACCGACGCCGACGCCCGCGCCAAGGCCGTGGCCGAGCTGTGGAGCGAGAACGCCACCTACACCGACCCGCTGGCCGAGGTCACCGGGCACGCCGGGATCGCCGCCGTCATCGAGGGCGCGCAGGGCATGTTCCCCGGCTTCGTCTTCACCGCCGGCGAGACGTACGACGCCCACCACAACACCGCCAGGTTCACCTGGCACCTCGGCCCCGCGGGCGAGGAGCCCGTGGTGATCGGGTTCGACGTGGTGGAACTCGCGGAGGACGGCAGGATCGCCCGAGTCCTGGGCTTCCTGGACAAGGTCCCCGCGGCCTGAGCCTGGCCACCTGTGATCGCCGATCCGCCTTCGGGCCGGTCGGCGATTTCTTTCCTCTCAACAGGGCACGTCCAGGAGAGCATTCACTGGGACTCCGTCGGCTCCGTGATGGACGGCGTGACACCCGACGACGTGGAGTACCAGGATCCTTTCCAAGGAGGACTTTCACATGTGCGGCATCGCCGGATGGGTGGACTTCCAGCGCGACCTGACCAGTGAGCGCGCCACGGCCCTGACCATGACCGAGACCATGGCCTGCCGGGGCCCCGACGACCAGGGGCTGTGGCTGGGGCAGCACGCCGCGCTCGGCAACCGCAGGCTCGCGATCATCGACGTCGAGGGCGGCCATATGCCCATGACGGCTGAGGACGCGGCCGTCATCACCTACAGCGGAGAGGTCTACAACTTCCGCGAGCTGCGGGCCGAGCTGGAGGCCGGCGGGCACCGCTTCCGCACCAGCGGCGACACCGAGGTGGTGCTGCACGGCTTCCTCGAATGGGGCGAGGGCGTCGCCGAGCGGCTCAACGGCATGTACGCCTTCGCCGTCTGGGACACCCGGCGCCAGGAACTCCTGCTGATACGCGACCGCCTGGGCATCAAACCGCTGTTCTACTACCCGCTGCCGGACGGCGTGCTGTTCGGCTCCGAGCCCAAGGCGATCCTGGCCAACCCGCTGGTCGAGCCGGTGGTCGACGCCGACGGCCTGCGCGAGGCGCTCACCATGGCCAGGACGCCGCAGCGGGCCGTCTTCAAGGGCATGCGCGAGCTGCGCCCCGGCCACGTGCTGCGGGTGCGCCGCGAAGGGCTGTCGTTGCGCCGGTACTGGGCGCTGGAGGCCCGCGAGCACACCGACGACCTCGACACCACCGTCAGGACAGTCCGCGACCTGCTGGAGGACATCGTCGGGCGCCAGCTCATCTCGGACGTGCCGCTGTGCACGCTGCTGTCGGGCGGGCTGGATTCCAGCACCATCACGGCGCTGGCCAGGAAGCACGGGCAGATCCGCTCGTTCGCCGTGGACTTCGCCGGATACACCGAGGAGTTCCGGCCCGACGAGCTCCGCGGTGACCCCGACGCGCCGTTCGTGCGGGAACTGGCCGACTACGCGGGCACCGATCACATCGACATCACGCTCAGCAGCGACGAGCTGGCCGACCCGCGGCTGCGCGCGGCGGTGGTGCGCGCCTGGGACGCGCCGCACTTCATGGGCGACATGAACACCTCGCTCTACGTGCTGTTCAGGGCGATCCGCGAGCACTCCACCGTGGCCCTGTCCGGCGAGTCGGCCGACGAGGTGTTCGGCGGATACCGCTGGTTCCACGATCCGCAGGCGGTCGAGGCCGCCACCTTCCCGTGGCTCGCCATGATCATGAGCGACCACGGCCCTGCCGAGCTGCTGGACAAGGCCCTGATCGAGCGGCTCGAACTGCCCGCGTTCATCGCCGACAGCTACCGGACCGCGCTGGCGGAGGTGCCCTATCTGCCCGGTCAGGACGGCCTCGAACGGCGGATGCGGGAGATCTGCCATCTCCATCTGACGCGGTTCCTGCCCATACTGCTCGACCGCAAGGACCGGATGAGCATGGCCGTCGGGCTGGAGGTCCGCGTCCCGTTCTGCGACCACCGGCTGGTCGAGTACGTCTTCAACACGCCCTGGGCGATGAAGACGTTCGACGGCAGGGAGAAGAGCCTGCTGCGTGCCGCCGCCACGGACCTCGTGCCCGAGTCGATCCTGCGGCGTGTCAAGAGCCCCTATCCGGCCACCCAGGACGCCGCCTACGAGCAGGCGCTCCGCGACCAGCTGCGCGAGCTCGTGGACTCCGGGAGCGCTCCCGTCCTGCGGCTTCTGGACGCGGAGGCCGTCAGGGAGGCGACGACGGCCACGGCCACGGAGAGGACCAGCACGATGACCCGGTACGGGCTGGAGCTGGCGCTGGATCTCAACGTCTGGCTCGAGTCCTACGGCGTCCGCCTGGAGCTGTGAAGGCCGGGTGAAAATGGTTTGCCCGGGCCCGAGAGGCGCACGGACAATGCAATCTTGTGTCCGAACGCCTCAAGCGCCTGCTCCGCCACCTCGCTCTCGACCTCTCCCCGCTGCGTGACTCACGCGACTTCCGGCTGGTGATGGCGTCCGGGGTCATCACCATGTTCGGCACGTTCATCACGGCGGTGGCGGTGCCGTACCAGATGAAGGAGCTGACCGGCTCCTACGTGGCGGTCGGGCTGGTCAGCCTGGCGGAGTTCGTCCCGATGGTGGTGTGCGGGCTGTGGGGCGGCGCGATCGCCGACGCGCTCGACCGGCGCAAGGTCATCCTGCTGAGCGAGCTGGGGCTGACGGCGACCTCGGGGATGCTCATGGTCAACTCGCTGCTGCCCGAGCCGCAGGTGTGGGTGCTGTACGTGGTCGGCGCGGTGTCGATGGGCATCGCCTGCCTGCAGCGTCCCAGTCTGGAGGCGCTGATCCCGCGCGTGGTCAGGCACGACCAGCTCGGCGCGGCGGCGGTGCTGACGAGCCTGCGCTGGAACTTCGGCGCGATCACCGCCCCCGCGCTGGGAGGCGTGCTGGTGACGGCGTTCGGCACGGCCACCGCGTACGCGCTCGACACCGTGAGCTTCGTGCTGTCGCTGCTGCTCCTGTGGCGGATCAGGGCCGTGCCGCCCGCCGAGGACGCCGCGCCCGCGTCGCTGAAGTCGCTGGTGGAGGGCCTGCGGTACGCGGTCGGGCGGCGCGACCTGATGGGGACGTACCTCGTCGACATCGCCGCCATGATCTTCGCCATGTCGACGGCGCTGTTCCCCTTCCTCGCCGAGCAGCTGGGCGCGCCGCAGGCCCTGGGCCTGCTGTATTCGGCGAGTGCCGTGGGGTCGCTGATCGCGTCGCTGACCGGCGGCTGGACCTCGCGCGTGCACCGTCACGGGCTCGGCGTGATCGTGGCGGCGGCGCTGTGGGGCGTCTCGATGGCGCTGGCGGCGGTGATCCCCAGCATCTGGGCCGTCTTCGTCTGCCTGGCGCTGGCGGGTGCCGCCGACATGGTCAGCGGCATCTTCCGGTCGACCATGTGGAACCAGACGATCCCCAACGAACTGCGCGGCAGGCTCGCCGGGATCGAGCTGCTCTCCTACGCCAGCGGCCCGATGCTCGGCAACGCCAGGGCGGGCCTGATGGCGCAGGCAGGCGGGGCGCGCTTCTCCCTGGGAGTGGGCGGCCTGCTGTGCGTGGCCGCCGTCGGGGTGCTCGGCCTCGCGCTGCCGGCCTTCCGCCGCTACGACGCCCGCACGGACGAGCACGCCCTGGCGGAGAAGGCCCGCCGCGCCGAAGCCGCCGCCTCCCCGCACGCGGAGGGCGCCGTACCGGCGTGATCAGCGCGCCGCCCCGGCTCGGCCCTCCTGGCGGGCGAACGCAGGCAGCGCCTCGGCGTCGGAGTAGATCGCCCGGACGTAGTGCGCCACCCACTCCTCGATGCCGTCGAAGCCGCTCTCGGCGACCAGCCGTTCGGCCGTCAGGGCGGCGTCGAGCGGGGTGCGGCGCAGGGTGACGGCGCCGGTATCGCCGTCGAGCAGCGCCCAGTGCGCCCCCGACGTGCCGTACGGCATGCCGACCGAGCCCGGGTTGACGACGAGCCTGCGGTCGGCGAGCCGGACGAACGGCATGTGGGTGTTGCCCAGCACCACGGTGTCGGCACACTCACCGGCCAGGACCTCGGCCCAGCGCTCCAGCGAGCTGTCGACCAGGATCATCTCCTCGTCGCTGCGCGGCGTGGCGTGCACGAACAGCGTGGTGCCCAGCCTGCCGAGATCGAGCACCTGCCGGGACGGCAGCGCGGCCAGCAGCTCCACCTGGTCGGGCCGCAGCCGCCCGCCCGCCCACTGCGAGACGGCGAACTCGCACGGCTTGCCGGCGGCCACCTCCACCAGCTCCCTGTCGGCGTTGCCGTTCAGCCACAGCGCCCGCTCCCCCAGCGTGACCAGCAGGTCGAGTGTCTCCACGGGAAGCGGCCCGGCCGCCACGTCACCGGTGAGCACGATCAGGTCGGCGGCGGCGGCGTCGGGCTCGGCCAGCACGGCCTCGAGGGCCGGCAGCACGCCATGGACGTCCGAGAGCACAGCGACACGCATGACACCACCTTGCCAGCCGCAGCGCGCGAACCCACCCGCTGTTCGCGCCGGACGAACGCCTCACCGGCCTGACGTGCCGGGTGGTGGGCACCGGTGGCGGGCAGCGCGGGTCTCAGCCGTCCTCGCGCCACCCCTCGTAGCGCTCCACCAGCGCGTCGACCTTCGCGAGCTGGTCGTCGTCCAGCCCTTCGGCGACGACCAGCCACTGCGCGTCCTCGGCGTCGTCCTCGCCGGCGAGCGTCTCGCGCACCACGCGCGGCACCCCGAGCGCCGGGAACCACTCGCCCAGCGTCTCCGCGACCTCCTCGGCGTCGTCCCGCTCGGCGAACACGAGTAGCTGCCTCATGACACGGCATTCTGCCGCAAGTCGCCGCACCTCAGAACGTGCTGGACCGTTCACACAACGTGAACGCTGTAGCTTGCTAGCGTAAGACCATGACGGCCGAAGCGGTGAGCCTAGAGATGACCCCATCTACGTCTTCATCTTCGTCTTCGTCACCCTCCGCTTCGCTGCCCGCCTGGGTGTTCCCGCCCCCGGAGGGCTTCGCGGCAGAGGACCTCGATCACATTCCGGATCTGCCTGCGCACACAGAGTTGATTGATGGAAGCTTGGTCTTCGTGAGCCCCCAGCGAGACTTCCACACTTCCGCGCTGTTTCTCCTGCAGGCAGCGGTGCGCAACGCGGCGCCGAAGGGCCACCGGGTTCGTCGGGAGATGAGCGTCAAGCTGGGGCCCAGCCAGCGCCCCGAGCCGGATCTGATCGTTCTAGGGCCGGATGCCGTCGTGCGGCCTACTGCCACCTTCTACCAGGCCGACGACGTTCTCCTCGTGGTCGAGGTGGTATCGCCCGAGTCCAAGGTCCGTGACAGGCGTCGCAAGCCGGTGCTCTACGCGGAGGCGGGCATTCCCCACTTCTGGCGGGTCGAGAGCGACCCCTCCGACAGGCCGGTCGTCTACGTCTACGAACTCGACCCCGCCACCAGCCAGTACGTGCCCATGGGAATCTTCCGTGACCGCCTGAAGCTGACCGTGCCGTTCGACATCGAGATCGACCTCGCCGAGATCGACGATATCTAGCCTCGTACGCGTAAGAGGGGCCGGTCGGAACCGGCCCCTCCACGCTGAGGAGGCGTCAGGCGCTGCGGAGGTGGGCTCCCACGCGGTCGGCCGCCAGGGCCACCGCCGCGTCGCGGGCCGCCGTCGTCTCCTCGACCGTCAGGGTGCGGTCGGGGGCGCGGAAGCGCAGCGTGTAGGCGAGCGACTTGTTCCCCTCGCCCACCTGCTCCCCGGTGTACACGTCGAACAGCCGGACCGACTCCAGCAGCTCTCCCGCGCCGTCGCGCAGCGCCGCCTCGACGTCCGCCACCGGGGTGAAGTCGGGCACGATCAGCGCCACGTCCTGCGTCGCGATCGGGTACGCCGACACCGCCGGCGCGTCGACCGGGCCCGGCATGGCCGTTTCCAGCCTCGACAGGTCCAGTTCCATCGCGGCGGTGCGCGGCGGCAGGCCGTACGCCTCGATGACGCGCGGGTGCAGCTCTCCGGCGTGGCCCACCAGCGTGTCGCCGACGTAGAGGGCGGCGCACCTGCCGGGGTGCCACGGCTCGTGCTGGTCAGCCGTGACCGACAGCTCGACGCGGGCCTCGCCGGCCACCAGCCGCGCCGCCTGCACGGCGTCGGCCCAGGACGCCTGGCGCCCGCCGCCCCACCAGCCGGAGCGGTCGAACTCGCCCGCGAGCACGGCCGCGACCCGCTGGGGCTGGTCGGGCAGCGCCGCCGCGACCGAGGCCAGTTCCTCCTCGGTCGGGCCGCGCTCGACGCCGAGCACCGGCGCCGAGTCGGGCGCGCCCTCGCGCGGCCGGTACACCAGACCGGTCTCGAACAACGCCACGTCGGAGAAGCCCCGCCCGACGTTGCGTACCAGGGTCTTGAGCAGCCCGGGCAGCAGCGTGGTGCGCAGCAGCGGCTCGTCGTCGGCCAGCGGGTTGGCCAGCCGCAGGGCGCGGCGGCGCGCGTCGTCGTCGGGAAGCTGCAGGTTGTCGAGGTCGGCCGTGCCGATGAACGGGTACGACAGCACCTCGACGTAACCGGAGCCCGCCAGCGCGCGGCCGACCCGCCTGCGCAGCCGCTGCCCCTCCGTCAGCCCGGCGCCGGCCGGGGCCTTGGGCAGGACCGAGGGCAGGTTCTCGTAACCCTCCAGCCGGATGACCTCTTCGGCCAGGTCGTTCGGGTCGGTGAGGTCGGGACGCCAGGACGGCGGAGTCACCGTGATCATGTCGTCGCCGGAGACGGCCAGCTTGGCCGCGAGCTCGCCGCCGGTGACGACCCCCGTCGGGTCGACGCCGCCCCTGCGCGGAGCCGGGTCGTCGCCGTCGGCCACGGTGCAGCCGACCTGCTCCAACCGGCGGACCACGCTCTCCTTGGAGTACGGCACGCCGGCCACCGCGCCGGGGTGCCCGGCCGGGATCGCGACGCGCGCGGGCTCCACGTCGACCTCGGCGTGCGTGACGCCGGGCCGCGCGGTGGCG
>NZ_JBEXUP010000122.1:0-25124 GCF_040614375.1 Nonomuraea sp. NPDC005983 | reverse complement strand
AACACAGGGTCGGATTCGTATGTGAACTACCTGCTGCCCGGCATCCTGCTCATCACGATCGCCTCGGGCATCGCCTACACCGCATTCCGGCACGCTCACCGTCGCCATGGTGGCGGGAGGCGCGGCGTGGTGGTCCAGCCGGACGGGGCACAGCCGGCACCCCTCGTCGGTGCCCGCCGTGGTGCACAGCTCCCCGGCGCTCATCCCGCCCGCGTCGGAGAAGCCCACGCCCACCAGGAGCGGGACCCTCGGCGAGCAGAGGTCGCACACACCTTGGACCTGGGGCGACGGCGGGAGGCGGCAGGGCCGCTGACCGCGGCTCAGGACTCGGCGCGGACCAGGTCGAGCGCCTTCTGAAGGTCGTCAGGGTAGTCGGTGCTGAACGACATCCACTCGCCCGAGCTCGGGTGCTCGAAGCCGAGCGAGACCGCGTGCAGCCACTGCCGGTGGACTCCCAGCCTGGCCGCCAGCGTCGGGTCGGCCCCGTACAGCAGGTCGCCCACGCACGGGTGGCGCAGCGCCGCCATGTGCACCCTGATCTGGTGCGTGCGGCCGGTCTCCAGCTTGATGTCGAGCAGCGACGCTGCCCTGAACGCCTCGATCGTGTCGTAGTGGGTGACCGACGGCTTGCCGCCCGCGACCACCGCGAACCTGCCGTCGCCGGACGGGTGCCTGTCGATGGGGGCGTCGACGGTTCCCCTGAACGGGTCGGGGTGGCCCTGCACCAGCGCGTGATAGCGCTTGTCGACCGTGCGCTCCTTGAAGGCGCGCTTGAGCCGGGAGTAGGCGTGCTCGCTCTTGGCCACCACCATCGCGCCGGTCGTGTTGGCGTCGAGGCGGTGCACGATGCCCTGGCGCTCGGCGGCGCCGCTGGTGGCGATCGTGTGGCCGGAGCCGAGCAGACCGCCGAGGACCGTGGGGCCGGTCCAGCCGACCGTGGGGTGGGCGGCCACGCCGATCGGCTTGTTCACCACCACCAGATCGTCGTCCTCGTAGACGATCCGCATGCCGGGCACCGGCTCGGCGACCGGCATCGGGGTGGTCACCGGCGGCGGGAGCGTCACATCCAGCCAGGCTCCCGCGTGCACGCGGTCGGACTTGGCCGCCTCCCGCCCGTCGACCAGCACCTCACCCGCGACGATCAGCTCGGCGGCGCGGGTGCGGGAGAAGCCGAACAGCCGCGAGAGCGCCGCGTCGAGCCGCTCACCCTCGAGCCCGTCAGGTACCGGCAGGCTTCGCTGCTCAGCCACGCGTGACCTCCCTGCCGCCCTCGATCTGATAACCACGCCAGGCCAGGAACACCGCCAGGATGCCGCCGCAGACGATCGCCGAGTCGGCGATGTTGAACACCGGGAAGTAGTCGATCACCGGGAAGTGGCCGGGCAGAACCTCGATGAAGTCCACCACGTGCCCCTGGAACTGGACGGACCTGCCCAGGCCCGACGGGTAGCGCAGCAGCCTGTCAGTGAGGTTGCTCAGCGCCCCGCCGAGCAGCAGGCCCAGCGTGATCGCCCAGGGCAGACTGCCGAGCTTGCGCGCCGTGCGCACGATCGCGATCACCACGCCCGTGGCGATGAAGGTGAAGACGATGGTCATTCCGGTGCCGATGCTGAACGCGGCACCGGAATTGAAGATCACCCGGAACTGCAGCACGTCCGGGATGACGACCAGCGGCGCCTTGCCCTCGAGGGTCCGCAGCACGACGGTCTTGCTGATGACGTCGCTCGCGTAGATGACGACCGCGAGCACGGCGAGGACGGCGAACAGGCGGCCCCGCCGCTTGCCTACCGGCGCTCCTCCCTCTGCTTGCAGGTCACGCACAGCGTCGCCCTCGGGAACGCCTGCAGACGTTCCTTGCCGATCGGCTTGTGGCACGATTCGCACACTCCATAGGTCCCTGCGTCGATCCTGGCGATCGCACGTTCGTTCTGCGCGACTAGGTCGCGCGCATTCAGGGTAAGGGCGATCTCGCGTTCCCGCTCGTACGTCTTCGCGCCGGCGTCCGCCTGGTCGTCTCCGGCCCCCTGAGTGACATCACCGGAAGCGATCTCCGACTCGTGGCGCAGGATGTCCGCGTTCAACGCGTCGATCTCGCTCTGCAGGGTACCGCGTACCTCGGCCAGCTCCTCTTCCGACCACATCGACGGTGTAGCGGTCTGCGTGACTGCCGCCATGGCTGCCTCCATGCTGATCAAGGCCGTAAATGGTGCGGGCAGCTTAGGTCTCCGATAACGAAACGGCAAACGACCCGCCGGACGGTTTACCCCTCCTGTAATAACCCGCCTCGCCCCTCTAACTCCTCACTCGCGGCGTCCATTCCCACAACTTTGTAGGGGTTTACGACTTCCCTACCGGATCCAGATCAACCACCTGGAAACGCGGAAGCCTTCGGCTCCACTCTGCGTTATGGTGTGTAGCTGCAAGGCGTTGATGGGGCCCTGTGAGGGATATCACCCCGGAGCCGCCGGAAGAACGGCTCGTCCGAGCTCACTAGAACCGGCAGCAGACCAATGAAGAGGGCCTCTCCCGAGGTCAAGAAGGGTGGTACCGCGGAGCCGCACGGCTTCGTCCCTTCACGCAGCCCTGGCCAGCGAAGCGTGGAGGTCCCGCCCGAGATGTCTGCCCCAACTTTCCGCTCTCTACCCGCGCAGGTCGACCTGCCCGCGCTCGAGCGTGAGGTCCTCGACCGTTGGCGCGACGGGAAGATCTTCGAACGCTCCGTCGAGCAGAACGAGGGCAACCCGTCCTGGGTCTTCTACGAGGGCCCGCCCACCGCGAACGGCCTGCCCGGCGTCCACCACGTCGAGGCCCGCGTCTTCAAGGACCTCTTCCCCCGCTACAAGTCGATGCGCGGTTTCAGCGTGCCGCGCAAGGCCGGCTGGGACTGTCACGGCCTGCCCGTCGAGGTCGGCATCGAGAAGGAGCTCGGCCTCAGCGGCAAGAAGGACATCGAGGCGTACGGCATCGCCGAGTTCAACGCCAAGTGCCGCGAGTCCGTGCTGCGCCACGTCGACGCGTTCGAGCAGATGACCGAGCGGATGGGCTACTGGATCGACCTGTCCACCGCCTACCGCACCATGGACCCCTCCTACATCGAGGCGGTCTGGTGGTCACTCAAGGTCGTCTTCGACAAGGGGCTGCTCTTCCGCGACTTCCGCATCACGCCCTACTGCCCGCGCTGCGGCACCGGCCTGTCCGACCACGAGCTGGGCCAGCCTGGCGGCTACGAGACCGTCTCCAGCCCATCGGTGTACGTCCGCATGCCCGTCACGTCCGGGCCGCTGCGGGAGCTCGGCGCCTCGCTGCTGGTCTGGACGACCACGCCGTGGACCCTCGTCTCCAACACCGCCGTCGCCGTGCACCCCGACGTGACCTACGTCGCCGCGCGCACCGCCGACGGCGAGGTGCTCGTCGTCGCCGAGCCGCTGCTGCCGGTGCTGGGCGAGGGCGCCACCGAGGTGGCCCGCCTCACCGGCCGCGAACTGGAGCACACCAGCTACCAGCGCCCGTTCGACCTGGTCGACATCCCGGGCGCGCACTACGTGGTGCTCGGCGAGTACGTGACCGTCGAGGACGGCACCGGCCTGGTCCACCAGGCCCCCGCCTTCGGCGCGGACGACATGGCGGTCACCAAGCAGTACGGCATGCCGGTGGTCAACCCGATCGGCCCCGACGGGCGCTTCCTCGACGATGTCCCGATGGTCGGCGGCCAGTTCTTCAAGGACGCCGACGAGGGCCTCACCGACGACCTGCGGGCCCGCGGGCTGCTGTACCGCGGCGGCCACTTCGAGCACAGCTACCCGCACTGCTGGCGCTGCCACACCCCGCTGCTCTACTACGCGCTCCCGTCCTGGTACGTCAGGACCACCGCCGTCAAGGAGCAGATGCTGGCCGAGAACGCCAAGACCAACTGGTTCCCCGAGACGATCAAGTGGGGCCGGTTCGGCGAGTGGCTGCGCAACAACGTCGACTGGTCGCTGTCGCGCTCCCGCTACTGGGGGACCCCGCTGCCGCTGTGGGTGTGCTCCGAGGACGACTCGCACGTGACGTGCGTCGGCTCGCTGGCCGAGCTGAGCACCCTCGCCGGCCAGGACCTGTCGGCGCTCGACCCGCACCGCCCGTACGTCGACGACGTCGTCTTCCCGTGCCCGCACTGCTCCGCGGAGGCCCGCCGGGTGCCTGACGTCATCGACGCCTGGTACGACTCGGGGTCCATGCCGTTCGCCCAGTGGGGCGAGCGCGGCAAGCCCGACGGCGTCTACCCCGCGCAGTTCATCTGCGAGGCCACCGACCAGACCCGCGGCTGGTTCTACTCGCTGATGGCGATCGGCACGCTGGTGTTCGGCCAGTCCTCCTACGAGAACGTGCTCTGCCTCGGGCTCATCCTGGCCGAGGACGGCCGCAAGATGAGCAAGCACCTCGGCAACGTGCTGGAGCCCATCCCGCTGATGGACGAGCACGGGGCCGACGCGCTGCGCTGGTTCATGGCCTGCTCCGGCTCGCCGTGGTCGGCCCGCCGGGTGGGTCACAACGCGCTCGAGGAGATCGTCCGCAAGGTTCTGCTGACGTACTGGAACACCACGTCGTTCTTCACGCTCTACGCCAACGCCGAGTCGTGGTCGCCGTCCATGCTGGCCGATGCGCCGCCGGTGTCCTCGCGTCCGCTGCTCGACCGGTGGGCGCTGGCGGAGCTGCACCGCACGGTCGCCGACGTCACCGCCTCGCTGGACGAGTACGACACCCAGCGCGCCGGGCGCCGGCTCGCGGACTTCCTCGACGACCTGTCCAACTGGTACGTGCGCCGCTCGCGCCGCCGGTTCTGGCAGGGCTCGCGCGAGGCGTTCGCAACGCTCTACGAGTGCCTGGAGACGGTGACCCGGCTGATGGCGCCCATCACGCCGTTCGTCACCGACTACCTGTGGGACGTCCTGCGCGCCCCCGACGCGCCCTCCTCGGTGCACCTCGCGCCGTGGCCGGTCGTCCGCGAGGAGCTGCTGGACGCCCCGCTGTCGGAGCAGATGGCGCTGGTGCGCCGCCTGGTGGAGCTGGGGCGCTCGGCCCGGGCGTCCTCCGGGGTCAAGACCAGGCAGCCGCTCGGGCGGGCGCTGGTGGGCGCGCACGGGTGGCCGTCGCTGCCGTCGGAGCTGCGCGACCTCATCGCGGACGAGCTGAACGTCCAGGCACTTGAGGACATGTCCGGATTTAGTGCCGACCTCGTGTCTTACACCGTTAAGCCGAACTTCCGGGCGTTGGGGAAGCGGTTCGGGTCACAGACCAAGCTGGTCGCCGCGGCCGTGGGCGGCGCTGACGCCGCCACCGTGGCCCGCGCCCTCCGCTCCGGCTCCACGGTCACGCTGGAGGCGGGCGAGCTGGGTCAGGTGACGCTCGGCCCCGACGACGTGATCGTCACAGAACAGCCCCGCTCGGGCTGGGCGGTGGAGACGGGCGCGGTCGACACGGGCACCGGCGAGACGGTCGCGCTCGACCTGGAACTCACGGACGACCTGCGCCGCGCGGGCCTCCTGCGCGAGGTCATCCGCCTGGTTCAGGAGGCGCGCAAGTCGACCGGCCTGTCGATCACCGACCGCATCGACCTGTGGTGGACGACCACCAACGCCGAGCTGTCCCAGGCCCTGCGCCAGGGCGGCGCCCTGGTGGCGGAGGAGGTGCTGGCGTCCACCATCACCGAGGGCACCGGCGAGGACGACCTCCCGTCCCACACGGACGCGGACCTGTCGCTCACCTTCCAACTGCGCCGCGCCTGACCACCACCCCAGCGGATCTCGGAAACCCGAGATCCGCTGGGCTCACACAGACAACCATGGGGGTCGGGCAGGCGCCGGCAACCGCCAGGACCGGCGCCCGCGGACAACCACTCGGGCCGCACCGACGAAGAACCGCCTCGGCGCGCGGCCCGACACAGAGATGACACAGTCCCGTGTCTGATCGCCTACGAGCAGCGATCAGACACGGGACTCATGTCCAGGCCCGGTCAGCTGGCCGTTTCGCGGTCGTCCTGGCAGACCGAGCAGCTCGTCAGACCGGCCGCCTCGGCGTCGTCGATCGTCATGGTCTCCACACCCGTGTCGCCCGCGCCCCTGATGAGCGGGCAGGCGGTGCTGTGGTAGCGGCGAGTGCCCACGATGACCTTCACGGTGGCAGGCGCTTCGTCCTTGCCGCCACCCTTCGCCCCCTTCGCCGCCTTGGCAGGCTCGACGGGGGCTGGCTCGGACATCGTGACCGGCTGCTTCTTCGCGGCACCCGAGGCCGCATCCTTGGCGGGTGCGGCGCCGCGCGGGGCCTCCGGCGACTTGGCACCCCCTGAAGCCGTCTTACCGCGTGCCGCCTCGGGAGACTTGGCGCCTTCAGCGACCTCCTCGGCGACCGGCTCAGCCCGCTCGGGCTTACCCGCCGCCCCTCCTTGAGGCTTGCCGGGCGCCGCCCCCTTCGACTTGCTGGACGCCGCCGACTCCTGGGACGTGCCCGGCGTCGCCGACGCCTCGGGCTTCGTTGTCGTGGACGGCCCTTCAGGCTTCGCGGACGTGGCCGGCTTCTCGGGCTTGGCAGGCGTCGACGACCCCTGCGACTTCCCGGGCGTGCCCGGCGGCAGCGGCCCCCCTGGCTTGGCGCCCGCCTCCGCCGACGAGGCGGGACGTTCGAGCGCCACGGCCTGTTCCGCCGCGGCAGACTTGGTGCGCTGCCTCTCGGCCGCCTCACCGGACGGTGCGGGGCGCGGCCCAGCCGACGCCGCAGCGGGCCGCCCGGCCGTGCCGGGGCGCTGCACCTTCAAAATGGCCGTCGAATCGCCGGACAGGCCCGGCAACTGCGGGGCCGGCTCGTCGGGACGTATCGCACGCTGCGGCGCGGTCGCGGGGCCCTCGTCATCCGGATCCGGGGCACCACGCTCGGCACCGCCGGACTCCCGAGCGGTGGAGGGACGCGCCTCCGGCTTCCCGGACGTCGCCTTCGCCGGCGTGGCCGCACCTGACTCGGCGCCCGCCTTCGCGGACGCGGGCCGGGAGGTTGACTGGCTGGACGTTGACTGCCCGGCCCCGGATCCACCGGACGCGGCCTTGGAGCCGTCGGAAGCCTGCTTGGAATCGGACGCGGGCCGACCGGGCGACGGCTGGCCCGACGTGGACCGAGCGGGCCGAGCGGACGCGGACTGGCCAGGCGACGGCTGGCCGGTGGCGGGCTTGGAGCCTTCGGAGGCTTGCTTGGAGCCTTCGGAGGCTTGCTTGGAGCCCGGGGAAGGCAGAGCGGGCTCGGTCTGCTGCTCTTCCGCGGGCGCCTTCGATGCGGAGGCCGTGGCCGGGCGGGCGAACCAACCGGCCGATCCGTCCGGCTTCGAGGCGGCGGACGTGCCCGGGGTGGGGGTGGAAGCCTTCGAGTCGGGCTTCGGCTGCCCCGTACCGGCGGGAACCGGCGGGCGCAGGTCTCGGGTCACCTCGGGGGGAACGGTCCGGTGTTCGGCGGCAGGACCGGGCTTGTCGGGGCCCGGCTTGTCGGCACCGGGCTGCGCGGTGACGGCGGGTTCCGGGTCGGCCGCGGGCGGCAGCTGCCGTCCGCCGAGCGCGGCGTCGGGCAGGCACGCCGTGCAGGGCGTGAAGCCCTCCTCGCGTGCCTCCTCGTACGTGAGCTCCTCGTGCTCCCGCCCGGCGAGCTGCCGGCACCCCGGGACGTGGTACCGCTTGCGCCCGGGGATCACCAGGACGATCACGTCCGGAGAGACGCCTCTCGGCGCAGGGCGGCCCGGGGCCGGAGCGGGGACGGTCGCCGTCTGCTGTGGCGTCTGCGGACGCGGGGACGGCGGCGCTCCAACCGGGCCAGGGCGGGTCTGGTCGTACGGCAGGCCGGGCGGCACTGCCCCCACCGGAGGGACGGCCGACGCAGCGGCACGCCCACCTCGGGGAAACAGCTCATGACGCCGCAGGAACGCCCCGATCACCAGGAACAGCGCGGAAAGCACGCTCACCACGATGGACCACATGATCAGGAACGGCTTTGCCAGCACGAAGCCCGCGATCAGCAGAACGATCGCCGCGAGCACCAAACCAGCGCTGATGAGGATCACAGGGGGCTCTTTCGAGTGACGGGCCTATCGACCCGCTACCTTACCGGCGATCGTTGTGAGGACCGTCACCGCCGGGGAAAACGCCCTGCGGAGCCTCGCCCCCGAACGGGTTCGGGCCGGGCAGAGGCTGCTGACCACCCTGCGGCACCGCGTGCGACATGGCGGGCGACATGGCGGGCGCCGCGGCAGGACCACCCGACATGACCGGGAACCCGCCACTGCCCTCGGCGGAGACGTTCAGCTCGGCGAGCTGGTTCTCCAGGTAGAGCTTGAGGCGGCTGCGGTACTCGCGCTCGAAGCTGCGCAGCTCCTCGACCTTGCGCTCCAGCTCGTCGCGGGTCTGGACGAGGGAGCCCATGGCCTGGCGGTGCCGCTCCTGGGCGTCGCGCTCCAGCGTCTCGGCGCGGGCGCGGGCGTCGCCGATGACCTGCTCGGCCTGGCGGCGGGCCTTGGTGAGGATCTCGTCGGCCTCGCGGCGGGCGCGGGTGACGGTCTCGTCGGCCTCGCGGCGCGCGTCGGAGATCGCCTGGTCGGCGGTCTGCTGGGCAAGCGCGAGGACGCGGGCCGCGGTGTCCATGTTGTCCTCCGCCGGAGGCATGTTCATGGCCACGGGAACCGGCTGCGGCTGGGGCTGCGGCTCGGGGGCCCGCATGGGCTCGGGCTGCGGCGGCGCCATCATCTCCGGCTTGGGCTGCTCCTGCACCGGCGCGGGGGCCATGGGCATGTTCATGCCGCCCGGCACCTTCCCGCGCATGGCCTCGGCCAGCTTGGCGCGGAGTTCCTCGTTCTCTTGGATCAAGCGGTCAAGCTCAGCCTCGACTTCGTCGAGGAAGGCGTCGACCTCTTCCTCGTCGTAGCCCGGCCGGAGCCGGGTGGTACTGAACTGCTTGTTCCGCACATCAGCGGGGGTCAGCGGCATCTTTTGGTCTCCTTGGCGCGCTTGGAGTCTGTCCTGAGGGACGGTTAACCCGAATCACTTCAGCGCGGACACGAGTTGGATCATGACCGGTGCCACACAACCCCCGTCACCGGCCCAGCGATCCAGCGATCTGGATCAGGATCAGAACCACGATGAACAGGACTGTGAAGCTTAGGTCAAAGGCCACCGTACCCAACCGGAGCGGGGGAATGAAACGGCGGAGGAACTTGAGGGGTGGGTCGGTGGCGGTGTATGTGGCTTCGGCGAGCACCAGGACGACCCCGGAGGGCCGCCACTGTCGGGCGAACGCCTGAACCGTCTCAAAGATCATCCGGCCGATGAGCAGCACCAGATAGAGCGACAGGACAACGACCAAGATCTGACTCACGATCCCCACGGCCTGGCCGCTCCCCCACTCCTGATGTGCACTCCGGGTCTCGGCGAGACCTGGTTGGGTCTGATAGGCATACAGAGACTCTAACTCTGGTTGAAGAATCCGCGTTCCGCGATTCGGGCCTTGTCCTCGGCGGTCACCTCGACATTGGCAGGGGACAACAGGAACACCTTGTTGGTAACACGTTCAATGCTGCCATGTAGGCCAAAGACTAGACCTGCCGCGAAATCGACGAGCCGCTTCGCGTCGCTGTCAACCATTTCGGTCAGGTTCATGATGACCGGAGTCCCGTCGCGGAAGTGCTCGCCGATCGTACGGGCCTCATTATAGGTGCGGGGGTGGAGCGTCGTGATGCGCGCCAGGTCGGTCGTGCGGCGCTCCAGGACGGTCGTGGCGGGCCTCTGGGCCGGAACCCCGGAGTCGGTGTCCTCGTCGCGGTCCTGGACCGTCACGGGACGCTCCTCGCCGGTTCTCGAGGGCTCGTCCTCGTAGGCGTACTCGTCCGTGTAGGGCTCGTACCTCTCGTAGCGGTCGTCCTCCACGAGACCGAGGTAGACCGCCATCTTGCGCATCGCGCCGGCCATCGCTACGTCGTCCTCCTGCTCATGGTCGCACTCGCTCGGGCCTGTCGCCGGGCCCGAGGCGGTAGCCGTACCCCCTTGGAGCTCACCGCTGATCGACCTCTACTGGAACCGCGGGCCTGAAGACCCACTTGACGGGACATTACCTGACGAAGGGCTTGCGGCGGCCGAGCAACGCCGTACCGACTCGCACGTGTGTCGCACCGAACGCGATCGCCTCCGCCAGATCGTGGCTCATACCCGCCGAGACCATCGTGGCACGCGGATGCCGCTCCTGTACGGCCAGCGCGACCTCACGCAGCCGCCTGAACGCAGGGCCTGGCTCCTCCCCCAGCGGTGCCACCGCCATCACCCCGCCCAGCCACACGCCGTCGGCGGAGGCGATCTCGTCGGCCAGGGCGGGGACGTCCGCGGGCCTCGCGCCGCCCCTCTCCGGGTCGTCGTCCAGCGCCACCTGCACCAGGCAGCCGATCTCACGGCCCTGCTTCACCGCCTCCCGGCTGATCGCGCCGACCAGTCGCGCCCGGTCCACGGAGTGGATCAGGTCCGCGTACCCGACGACCGAACGGACCTTGTTCGTCTGCAGCTGCCCGACGAAGTGCCAGGTCAGGGGGAGGTCGGCGCACTCGCGCGCCTTCTGCGCGGCCTCCTGGTCGCGGTTCTCGCCGACGTCCCGCACCCCCAGTTCGGCCAGGACGCGCACGTCGGACGCGGGATAGGTCTTGGTCACGGCGACGAGCGTGACCTCCTGCCGCTCACGCCCGGCGGCCCGGCACGCCTCCTCGATGCGCTGGTCGACCTCGGCCAAGCCGGCCGCGATCTCGTCCTTCCTCATCGCACTTCCCACCCTTTGCATCACGTTCCATCCACAGCCTTCACCCTCGCCGCCACCGTTCCACACCCTCCGCGTGCTCTTTCATCCACGCGCGCCCCCACCTCGCCGGGGGCGCCGCACCCTCCGTGGCGTTCCGGCGCACCGCTTCTTCACAGGGCGGGGACGAAACCGCCGGGCCTGACCGATACCAGTCATCCCGGATTCATGTGGCGCCGGGTATGCCCGATCCCCATCGGCGCCACTCCCGACCTGCGGGACATCGGGCCTGACCGTCCCGAGTCCGCGCCGCTACGGGCCCGCGTGACACAGCGAGCGCCGCGGGCTTCGGCTCCACCGTCCGGGCGGCAGGCGGTGCAGTCGCCGGAATGGGCCGGCTCTCCGGGGGGCCGGCAGGGGCGGCGGGGCGAGGGGCGGCGCTCCTTTGAGAGGCCACCGTGGACGGGCGCGCTCTCCCATGGACCTCGCTGGTGGCCTGCCCACAGCACGAGGACTCTCTCCTGGGCCCGCCAGCAGCCCGGGGCGCGTCATTGTCCACCGGAACTCGCTGGTGGCCTGCTGGCAAGGCGCGCACACTCTCCTCCGGCCCTTGGCGCGAGCCAGTCAGCAGCACGGCCCAAGCCCTGCTCCGGGCCGTGCACGTGGGCGTGTACTCCGGCAGACCTTGTCGCGGGTCTGGGAGTGGCGCGAGCGCCTCTCCCAGTAGGCCCCGCAGCCGGCGGCGGGGCCGCCGCTCCGATAGGCCCTCGCTGTGGGCCGATCGGCGGCGGGTCTTCCGGTGGGCCTCGGCGGTGGAGCGCCGCCGTGCAGGCGGTGCCCCTGGCCGGCGTGTCACGGGAGGGACGAGGGCCGGGCTACTTGAGGAAGTCGGGGACGTCGAGTTCTTCCTCTTGCTCCTCGAAGACCACCGGACGGCGTTTGGCCGGCTCCGACATGCGGGAGGTGATGGGTGTGGGCGGATTTGCCGGTTCGGGGGTGGGGCGCGGGATGGAGACGGGGCCGGAGGGCTCGTCGGCGATCGGCTCGGGAGCCGGCGCGGGCTCCGGGGGCGCCTCCACCGGCCGGACGGGCTCCGGCCGGGGCTCAGGGCGCGACTCGGCCCTCGGCGGCTCCTGCCTGAAGTCGGCCCGGGGCTCCGTGCGAGGCTCGGCCCGGAAGTCGGGGCGCGGCTCCGGACGAGGCTCGGGCCGGGCCTCGGCCCTGGGCTCCGGCCTGAAGTCGGGGCGCGGCTCAGGCCGGGACAGCGGCTCGGACTTGACCGTGGGCGAGGAGACGGCGCTCGGCCGGGCCGGCGCCGGAGCCGCCGTCGCGGCCGCGGCGGGCCTGGCCGCCGGGCGCGGCAGTGGCTTCTCCACCGGTGGTGGCACGTCGTCGAACCCGGCCGCGATCACCGTGACGCGGACCTCGTCGCCGAGCGCGTCGTCGATGACCGTGCCGAAGATGATGTTGGCGTCGGGCGCCGCCGCCATGGAGACGAGCTGGGCCGCCTCGTTGATCTCGAACAGGCCGAGGTCGGAGCCGCCGGCGATCGACAGCAGCACGCCGTGCGCGCCGTCGATGCTGGCCTCCAGCAGCGGGCTGGAGACGGCCATCTCGGCCGCCGCCACCGAGCGGTCGTCGCCGCGGGCGTGGCCGATGCCCATGAGCGCCGAACCGGCGCCGGACATGACGGACTTGACGTCCGCGAAGTCGAGGTTGATCAGGCCGGGCGTGGTGATCAGGTCGGTGATGCCCTGGACACCGGAGAGCAGCACCTGGTCGGCCGCCTTGAAGGCGTCGAGAACGCTCACCTGCCGGTCGGAGATCGACAGCAGCCGGTCGTTCGGGATGACGATCAGGGTGTCGACCTCGTCGCGCAGGGTCTCGATGCCCGCCTCGGCCTGCGAGGCCCTGCGGCGGCCCTCGAAGCTGAACGGCCGGGTCACGACACCTATCGTGAGCGCGCCGAGCGACCTGGCGATGTTGGCCACGACCGGCGCGCCGCCGGTGCCCGTGCCACCGCCCTCGCCCGCCGTGACGAAGACCATGTCGGCCCCCTTGAGGACCTCCTCGATCTCCTCGCGGTGGTCTTCCGCCGCCTTGCGCCCGACGTCGGGGTTGGCGCCCGCGCCCAGTCCGCGCGTGAGCTCCCGCCCCACGTCCAGTTTGACGTCGGCGTCACTCATCAGCAGCGCCTGGGCGTCGGTGTTTATCGCGATGAACTCGACGCCCTTGAGTCCCTCCTCGATCATCCGGTTGACGGCGTTCACTCCGCCGCCGCCGATGCCGACGACCTTGATGACCGCGAGGTAGTTCTGCGGTGCTGCCACGACGAGGGGCCTTTCCGCTCGTTGACTTGCCATTTCGGTGCGGAGTTCTCCGCGTTCTGTTCAGTACGGTTAACTCTCAACCTCAAGTTGAGATTCAGATTTATGTCAACCTGAGGATTGATACGGACAGTAGGAGTTTCGCTCCGCGCGGGTCAACTAACCGCGCCGCAAGCACGTCCGGCGTGTCGCGGGCTGTCCGTTTCGCTCTGTCGTCGCGCCTGGTCGGAGGCTCTCCTCCCAGACACTCGGGTTACAGGCTCTCACGCCGGACCGCCTACCTCGTACAGGCTCGGCGGCCGTCTTTCGGGTCTCTGACGGGTCCAGCGGCGTTATGTGAGGCATGTCCCGCGAGAGGTGGTCCGCAAAGCGCTGCTCCAAGGTCACTTGAGGGTCACCACGTCCGGTGAGCTCACGTCGTAGACGTCCGCCTTGCGGGTCAGCAGCGAGGCGAGAATGCGCGCCTTGTCGGTGCCGCGGTCGGTGCCGCCCCAGACGATGGTGCGCCCGTCCGTCAGGCGCAGTGAGACCCCCTCGGGGGACGTGGCCTGCACGGCCCGGACTCTGCCCGTCAGCGTGGCGGGCAGGTTCCCGATCACCTTGAGCGCCGCCATCGTCGCCGGGTCGCCCGCCCCTGGACGGTCGACCTTGAGCACCGGCAGCCTGGCCGGGGCCACGTCCTTGATCTCGATCACCACGCCCTGCCCGTCGATCAGCGCCGCTTTGCCCCCGGCGAGGACGGCGGCCACCGCCTCACGCTCGACCACCTCGATCTTCAGGGTGCCGGGCCACACCCTGTCGACCTTGGCCGAGGCGAGCTGTCTGATCAGCAGTACGCGGCTCTGCACGTCCGCCAGGTCCACGGTGGCCAGCGGGTGCAGTTCCTCGACTCCGGCCTGCTGCTTGATGCGCTCGGCGGGCACTGTGAGATTTCCCACGATCTCCACCGAGCGCACCCCGAGGACCGGCGAGAAGAACACCAGCCACGCGGCCGTGCCCACCACCCCGGCGGTGAGCAGCACCAGGAACGCCGTGCGCGTTCTCACCGTGCGGAGAGCTCCGCCACGATCTGCGGGCCCAGCTCGGTCACGTCGCCCGCGCCCATGGTCAGCACGATGTCGCCCGGACGGGCCCGCTCCGCGACCAGCGCGGGCACCGAGGCCCGGTCGGGGGCGTAGGAGACCTGGCCGGGCGGCAGCGGGACACGGCTGGCCACCATCGCACCGGAGACGCCCGGCTCGGGGTCCTCGCGGGCGCCGTAGACGTCGAGGACGACGACCTCGTCGGCGAGCCCGAGCGCGGCGCCGAACTCGTCGGCGAAGAACCTGGTGCGCGAGTACAGGTGCGGCTGGAAGACCGCGACGACCCGCCCGGAGCCCGAGTAGGACGCCACCACGTCGCGGGCGGCCCGCAGGTCGGCGGTCAGCTCGGTCGGGTGATGGGCGTAGCTGTCGAACACCGCGACTCCCGCCGCCTCGCCCTTGGCCTCGAAGCGCCGCTTGGCCCCCGTGAAGGTCGCCAGGCCGTCTCTGATCTCCTCGAACGGCAGGCCGAGCTCGTCGGCCACGGCGATCACTGCGGTGGCGTTGAGCGCGTTGTGCGCCCCCGGCACGGCCAGCCTGACATCGCCCTTGCCCTCGATGGAGAACGTGATGCCGAACCCGTCGGGACGCACGTCCGTCACCCGGTAGTCGCCCTCGGCGCCGTAGGTGCGGACCCGCAGGCCGCGCGCCTGCGCCACCGAGACCAGCTCGGCCGCGCCCGGGTCGTCGGCGCAGACGATCAGCAGCGAGCCGACCCGGTCGACGAACCGGGCGAAGCTGTCGTGGACGGCCCGCGGGTCGCCGTAGTTGTCGAGATGGTCGGCCTCGACGTTGGTCACCACGGCGATGTCGGGCGCCAGCATCAGGAACGACCCGTCGCTCTCGTCGGCCTCGGCCACGAACACCGCGCCCGACCCCTCGTCGGCCCCCAGCCCGGTGGTGACGAGCTGGCCGCCCACGCAGTACGACGGGTCGGCGCCGCACTTCTGCAGCGCCACGGTGAGCATCGAGGTGGTGGTGGTCTTGCCGTGGGTGCCCGCGACGGCGACGCCGGTGCGCCCGGACATCACCGCGGCCAGGGCGGCGGCGCGCGGGATGACCCGCAGCCCCTGCTTGATGGCCTCGCCCAGCTCGGGGTTGGAGTCGCGGATGGCGGTGGAGACCACCACGGTGTCGACGTCCTTGATGTGGGAGGCGGCGTGGCCGATGTGCACGGTCGCGCCCAGCTCGCGCAGCTCGGTGACCAGCTCGCCGCTGCGGGCGTCGCTGCCGGACACCCGCACCCCGCGCTTGAGCAGGATGCGCGCGATGCCCGACATGCCCGCGCCGCCGATGCCGATGAAGTGCACGCGCCCCAGATCTTCGGCGGCGATGGGATCGACCAGCTTGACGAGACTCATCGGGCTATCTCCAACACTTTCCTGGCGAGCATGACATCGGCGTCCTTCCGGCCGAGTCGGGAGGCGGCCTCCGACATGGCGACGACCCGTTCGGGGTCGTGGAGGATGGGCAGCACGTTCTGGATGATCCAATCAGATGACAGCGTGGTGTCGTCGGCGACGAGGCCGCCGCCGCCTGCGACGATGCGGTCGGCGTTGAGCTGCTGCTCGCCGTTGCCGTGCGGGAGCGGCACGTACGCCGCCGGCAGCCCGACAGCGGTGAGCTCGGCGCAGGTCAGCGCGCCACTGCGGCACAGCGCGAAATCGGCGGCGGCGTAGGCGAGGTCCATGCGGTCGATGTAGGGCAGCAGCACGTACTGTGGGTCGCCGGGCGGCGGCTCGTGGTCGACGGTGTTCTTGGGGCCGAGCACGTGCAGCACCTGCACGCCCGCGCGGCGCAGCGTGGGCGCGGCGGCCAGCGCGGCCTGGTTGATCGACCTGGCGCCCTGCGAGCCGCCGAACACCAGCAGCGTGGGCCGGTCGGTCTGCAGACCGAACCAGGAGCGGGCCCTGTCGCCCATCGACAGCCGGTCGAGGGCGGTGATCTCACGTCGCAGCGGGGTGCCGACGTACTGGGCCTTGGCCAGCGTGGAGTCGGGAAAGCCGGTGAAGACGTGGTCGGTGAGCCTGGCGCCCAGCCGGTTGGCCAGCCCGGGGCGCGGGTTGGCCTCGTGCACCACGATCGGCACCCCCCGCCGCTTGGCGGCGAGGTAGGCGGGCGTGGCCACGTACCCGCCGAAGCCGACGAGGACGTCGGCCTTGGCCCGCTCAAGGATGCCCGCGGCCGCGTTGACGGCCCCCGCAAGCCTGCCCGGCACGGTCAGCAGCTGCGGGGTGATCGCCCTAGGCAGCGGCACGGCGGGCACCAACTCCAGCTCGTACCCTCTGGCGGGCACGAGGCGGGTCTCCAGGCCGCGCTCCGTGCCCATGCAGGTGATGCCGATGCCCTGGTCGTATCGGCGCAGCGCGTCCGCAAGGGCTAGTGCGGGTTCGATGTGCCCGGCCGTCCCGCCACCGGCGAGGACCACCCTCATCTCGGTCACTCCCTAACGTCTCGCTCTGCCTCTGGTCATAGCCCCCAGGCCAAGCCAGCTTAGGGCTCGGACGGCCGCTCCGGGGCCACGCGCGGCCAGCGCCTCCCGCGCGCCCGGCTCGCGTTTGGCGAAGGACAGCAGCATGCCGAGCGCCGCCAGCGTGGGCAACAGCGCGGAGCCGCCGTACGACACCAGGGGCAACGGAATGCCGGTGATGGGCAGGACGCCGATGACCGCGCCCATGTTGACCACGGCCTGGCCGACGACCCAGGCCGTGACGGCGGCGGCGGCGAGCCGCACGAACGCGTCGTTGACCCGGACCGCGACCCGCAGCCCCGCATACCCCAGCAGCCCGAACAGCGCCACCACGACCAACGTGCCCATCAGCCCCAGCTCCTCGCCCAGGATGGCGAAGATGAAGTCGCTCTCGCCGTGCGGCAGCCAGCTCCACTTCTGCCTGCTGCTGCCGAGCCCGAGCCCGAACCAGCCGCCCGAGCCCATCGCTATCTGCCCCTGCACGGCCTGGTAGCCCGCGCCCTGCGCCTCGGCCCAGGGGTCGAGGAAGGCGCCGATGCGGGCCATCCGGTACGGCTCGATCTTGATCATGATGACCGCGGCGAGCACGGCGAGCGCCAGGATGCCGCCGAACAGCTTCACCGGCGCTCCCACCACCCACAGCAGCGACAGGAAGATCATGAACAGTACCAGGGTGGTGCCGAGGTCGCGGCCGAGCATGACCATGACGGCCAGGATCGCGGTGCCGGGCATGAGCGGGATGAGCATCTGCCGCCACTCGATGCGCCCCGCCCGCGCCCTGCGCGCCAGCAGGTCGGCTCCCCACAGCGCCAGGCCGAGCTTGGCCGGCTCCGAGGGCTGGAGGTAGAAGATCCCGACGTCGAGCCACCGCTGCGCGCCCAGCTCGGACTTGCCGATGAACAGCACCATGACCAGCGCGATGATCGACAGCGCCATCAACGGATAGCCCGCCCACCGGAAGATCTTGTGCGGCAGCCGCGAGCACGCCCACATGATCGGCACGCCGAGCGCGGCCGACATCGACTGCTTGATGAACCAGTAGAACGGGCTGCCGGTCTTCTGCAGCGCCTCGATGCTGGAGGCCGACAGCACCATCATCAACCCGAGCGCCAGCAGCAGCCCGCTGCACCCGATGATCAGGTAGTAGGTGGTCAGCGGCTTGCCGAGCAGCTCCTTCACCGCGGCGAGCTGCTCGCGCAGCCATCCGGACGGCCCTTCGACGTCGGCGCCGGTCGCGCGCTCCCCGGTGGTCGTGCTCACGTCCGCCGCCCCAGCCCGCGGACGGCTCGCGCGAAGGCCTCCCCTCGCGCCGGGTAGTTCGCGAACATGTCCAGGGACGCGCCCGCGGGCGACAGCAGCACGGTGTCCCCGGGGGTGGCGAGCCTGGCGGCTTCGGTCACGACGCGGTCCATCACACCAGTGTCTTGGTCGGCGATGTCCACGACGGGGACATTCGGCGCGTGTCGCGCGAGAGCTTCGGCGATCCTGCCCCGGTCCACGCCGATCAGCACCGCTCCGCGCAGCCTGGGCGCGGCCTGGCGCACCAGCTCCTCGACGTCCGCTCCCTTGAGCTGGCCGCCCGCGATCCAGACGATCGACGGGTAGGCCGACAGGGCCGCGGCGGCGGCGTGCGGGTTGGTGGCCTTGGAGTCGTCGACGTAGTCGACCTCGCCGACCCGTTCGACGTGCGTCATCCGGTGCGGGTCGGGGACGAAGTCGCGCAGGCCCTGACGCACCGCCTCGGACGGCACGCCGACCGAGCGGGCCAGCGCGGCGGCGGCGAGGGCGTTGGCGACGTTGTGCGGCGCGAACGGCCGGACGTCGTCGAGCGTGGCCAGCTCCTCGGCGGCCTCCACCGGGTCGACGACGAACGCCCGGTCCACCAGGAGGTCCTCGACCACGCCCAGCTCGCCCGGCCTGGGCACGCGCAGCGTGAAGCCCACGGCGCCGCGGTAGGGCGCGGCCAGGCGGGCCACGGCGGGGTCGTCGGCGTTGTAGATCACGGTGCCGGCCCGCTCGTACAGGCGGGCCTTGGCCGCGGTGTACTCCTCCATGGAGCCGTGCCAGTCGAGGTGGTCGGGGGCGAGGTTGAGGATGGCGGCGGCGTGCGGGGCGAGCGAGCTCGACCAGTGGATCTGGAAGCTCGACAGCTCGACCGCCAGCACGTCGTACGGCTCGCCCACGGCCTGCACGACGGGCAGGCCGACGTTGCCCACCGCGACGGTCTTGCGCCCGGCCGCCAGCAGCATCGCGGTGAGCATGCGCACCACGGTGGTCTTGCCGTTGGTGCCGGTCAGCGCCAGCCAGGGAGCGGCGTGCTCCGGGCGCAGCCGCCAGGCCAGCTCCACCTCGCCGACGACCTCGACGCCCGCCTCCACAGCGGCGGCGACCAGCGGGTGGTGCGGCGCCCAGCCGGTGGTGACCAGCCTGGTGACGCCCCTGGGCAGCTCCTTGGCGCCGAAGCGCACCTGCACGCCGTGCCCGGCCAGCTCGGCCGCGGCCGCGAGCTGCCGCTCCCCCTCGACGGCCTCCACGACCACGACCGGCTCGCCGCGCCCGGCGAGCACCCTGGCGACGGCCGTGCCGGAGACGCCGAGCCCGGCGACACAGGTCAGGCCCGTCACCGAGGCATCCACTCGACGTAGAACAGGCCCAGGCCGAGCGCGGCGCAGAGCCCGGCGATCAGCCAGAACCGGACCACGATCGTGGTCTCGGCCCAGCCCTTCAGCTCGAAGTGGTGCTGCAGCGGCGCCATCCTGAACACCCGTTTCCCGGTCATCTTGAAGAACCCGACCTGGATGATCACCGAGAGCGTGATGATCACGCACAGCCCGGCGAGGATGATCAGCAGGAGCTGGGTACGGGTGGCGATCGCCAGCCCGGCCAGCACGCCGCCCAGCGCCAGCGACCCGGTGTCGCCCATGAAGATCTTGGCGGGCGGCGCGTTCCACCACAGGAAGCCGATGAGCGCGCCGAGCACCGCGGCGGCCACCACGGCCAGGTCGAGCGGGTCGCGCACCCAGTAGCAGTTGGGGCCGAGCTGGTCGATGCAGTTGTTGCGCAGCTGCCAGTTGCCGATCAGCACGTACGCGCCGAGCACCACCCCGGTGGCGCCGCTGGCCAGGCCGTCGAGCCCGTCGGTGAGGTTCACCGCGTTGGAGAAGCCGACGATCATGATCAGCACCCAGATGGTGAAGCCCACGATGCCGATCGACGGGCCGAAGTCGCGCAGGAACGACAGCCGGGGCTCGGCGGGCGTGATGCCGTACACGTTGGCCTGGCCGGTGACCAGCACCGCGAAGATGGCGCCGATCACGAGCTGGCCCAGCGCCTTGGCGCCGCTGCGCAGGCCCAGGCTGCGCTGCTTGTAGATCTTGATGAAGTCGTCGAGGAAGCCGACCGCGCCGAGACCGGTCATCAGGAACAGCACGAGCAGCCCCGAGACGGTCGGGGGCTCGAGCCTCCCGAGGTGGGACGCCCCGTAGGCCAGCAGCGACGCCAGCACGATCACCGTGCCGCCCATGGTCGGGGTGCCGCGCTTGTCGTAGTGCCCGGACGGGCCCTCCTCGCGGATCTCCTGGCCGTAACCGCGCCGGGAGAACAGCCGGATGGCCAGGGGCGTTCCCAGCATCGACAGGATCAGCCCCACCGCACCGGCGATGATGATGTTGATCACTGCGCGGCACCTCCGAGCAGCAGCTCGGCCGTCCGCTCCAGGCCCATCGCCCTGGGGCCCTTGACCAGCACGACGTCGCCGGGCCGCAGCCATCCGGCCAGCTCGGCCGCCGCCGCCTCGGCGTCGGCGACGTGCACGATCCGAGTGCCGGGGGGCGGCGGTCCGCCGGGGCCGGCCTCCTGGGAGGCGGCCGCGAAGGCGCCGTCGAGGACGGGCCCGGCGTCGGGCCCCGCGACGATCAGGCCCGTCAGGCCCGCGCCGCCCGCCAGCCGGCCCAGCTCCCCGTTCAGCACGTCGCTCTCGTCGCCGAGCTCGCGCAGCGCGGCGATGACGGCGAAGCGGCGGCGCTCGCCGCTGAGCGCGGCCAGCGCCCGGAAGGCGGCCCGCATCGAGTCGGGGTTGGCGTTGTAGGCGTCGTTGACGACGGTGACCCCGTCGGGCCTGTCGGTGACCTCCATGCGCCACCGGCTGCGCGGAACGGCCTCCGACAGCTCCTCGGCGATGGTGGCGACGGGCAGGCCGAGCTCGTACCCGGCCGCGGCGGCGGCCAGCGCGTTCTCCACGGCGTGCTCGCCGTACAGCTTCAGCGTGACGGGCGCCGCGCCGGACGGCGTGCGCAGCGTGAACGAGGCGCGCCCGCGCGCGTCGACCGTGACGTCCTCGGCGCGGATGGCGGCGGCCTCGCTGCGGCCGAAGAGCGTGACGCGGGCGTCGGTGCGCGAGGCCATCTCGCTCACCAGCGGGTCGTCGGCGTTCAGCACGGCCACGCCGGTGCGCGGCAGCGCCTCGACGAGTTCGCCCTTGGCCTTGGCGATGGCCTCCTTGCCGCCGAACACGCCGAGGTGGGCGGTGCCGACGTTGAGGACGACGCCGATCTGCGGCGGGGCGATGCGGGTGAGGTCCTGGATGTGGCCGATGGTGCGGGCGGCCAGCTCCAGCACCAGGAAGCGGGTGTCGACATCGGCCCGCAGGACGGTCAGCGGGTGGCCGAGCTCGTTGTTGAACGAGCCGGCAGGCGCGATGGTCGGGCCGATGCGGGCCGTCAGCCTGGCCAGGAGGTCCTTGGTGGACGTCTTGCCTGCCGAGCCCGTGACGCCGATCACGGTCGTGTCAGGCAGCGAGGCGGCCTGCGCGGTCGCCAGGTCGGCCAGCGCGGCGGCGGCGTCGGGGACGATCACCGCGGGAGCGTCGACCGGCCGGGTGGCGAGCACCGCGACCGCTCCGGCCCTGATCGCCTGGGCGGCGTAGTCGTGGCCGTCGACCCGGCCGCCCCTGAAGGCGACGAAGAGGGATCCCGGCTCGACCTGACGCGAGTCGATCACGACAGGGCCGCGCACCACGGCGCGGGGGTCGGCCATGCCGGACAGGGCGCCCGACGTTATCTCGGCGATCCGCGCCAGCGGCAACGGGATCATGCGTGCTTCCTGCTTTCCTTGCGTGCGTCGATCGCTTCGGCGACCACTTCACGGTCGTCGAAGGGGATCACCTCGCCTGAAACGTACTGACCCTGCTCGTGGCCCTTGCCGGCCACGACGATCACATCACCGCGTTCGGCCCGGCCGACCGCCAGGTCGATCGCGGCTGCGCGGTCAGGCTCAATGATCACATGAGCGCGGTCGTGCTGCGGAACGCGGAGCGCTCCATCCATCATCGCGGCCAGAATGTCCAGAGGGTCCTCGGAGCGAGGATTGTCGCTCGTGAAAATCGCCACATCGGCCAGCCGGGCCGCGGCCTCGCCCATGAGCGGCCGTTTGCCCTTGTCGCGGTCGCCGCCGCAGCCGAGCACGACGGTCAGCTTCCCGGAGGTGACCTCGCGCAGCGAGCGCAGCACCGATTCGACCGCGCCGGGTTTGTGCGAGTAGTCGACGACCGCCTGGAACTCGTCGTCGTCGCCGGTCACGCGCTGCATGCGGCCGGGGACTCCGGTGAGGGTGCCGACGCCGCGCACCGCGTCGGGCACCGAGACGCCGGCCTCGACCAGCGCGACGATCGCGCCCAGGGCGTTGGCGACGTTGAACGGGCCGGGCAGCGCGATCCGCACGTCCGCCTCGACGCCGCCGGGGCCCGTCACCCTGAACACGCTGCCATCGGCGCCCAGCCGGACGTCCAGCGCCCGCCACAGCGCCTGCGGGTCGCCCGTGGCGGAGAACGTGGTCATCGGCACTCCGGCCAGGTCCAGCAGCTCGCGGCCGTAGCGGTCGTCGAGGTTGGTGACGCCGACGCGGCACAGCTCGGGCTGGAAGAGGCGCACCTTGGTCGCGAAGTACTCGTCGAAGTCCTTGTGGAAGTCGAGGTGGTCCTGCGACAGGTTGGTGAACAGGGCGACGTCGTAGAAGACGCCGTCGACCCTGCCGAGCGCGAGCGCGTGGCTGGAGACCTCCATGGCGGCGGCGGTGACGTCCTGCTCGCGCATGAGCGCGAACAGGGCGTGCAGCTCGGACGCCTCGGGTGTGGTGAGCCTCGGCTCGAAGCGCAGCTCGCCCGCGTGGATCTCGACGCCGCCGACCAGGCCCGTGGTGTGACCCGCCGCGCGCAGGCCCGCCTCCAGCAGGAACGTGCTGGTCGACTTGCCGCTGGTGCCGGTGACGCCGAGCAGCCGGATGTCCTGGGCGGGCTGCCCGTACACCCAGGAGGCGACCTGGCCGAGGACGGCGCGCGGGTCGGGCACGATCAGCACGGGCAGCCCGGTCGCGGCGGCCTCGTCGCGGCCGTCGGGGTCGGTCAGCACCGCCGCGGCGCCGCGCGTCAGCGCCTCGCCGGAGAAGGCGGCGCCGTGGGCGCTGTTGCCCTTGAGGGCCACGTACAGGTCGCCGCGGGTGACCTGGCGGGAGTCGATGGTGACGCCGGTCAGCGTGGCGTGCGGCGACCGGGACGTGCCGGAGCCGGCATCGAGCCCGGCATCGAGGACGGTCGCCGGCACGGTCGCCAGCATGGTCGCCAGCCCGGTCAGCGGGCGGGGCGAGTTGGTCGTTGGACGCATAGAGGACGGGGGACGCACGGCGGCAGCGTACCTTCCCTGGTCACTGTCCGGCGCCCAGCCGCACCGGAGGCGCGGTGGAGCCTGTGGGAGGAATCTTCCTGCTCTTGATGGCGAACGTCATCACATCCTTGAACACGGGGGCCGCGATCTGCCCGCCGAAGTGGCCGTTCTTCGGGTCCTGCAGCACCGACAGCACCACCAGGCGGGGCGCGTCGGCGGGGGCGAACCCGACGAAGGAGGCCGTGTAACCGTCGTAACGGCCGAGCCGCTGATCGTAGCGGTTGGCGGTGCCGGTCTTGCCCGCCACCCGGTAGCCGGGGATGGCGGCCAGCTCGCCGGTGCCCTCGGCGCTCACCGCGGCCTCGAGCATGGTCGTGATCTCCTGGGCGGTCCTGTCGCTTACCACCCTGGTCTGCTTACCGGCAGGAGCCGGGACGAACCTGCCGTCCTTGTCGGTGGTGCCCGCGACGATCTGCGGTTCGATCCGGACGCCGCCGTTGGCGATGGTCTGGTAGACGCTGGCCATCTGCAGCGCGGTCACCGACACGCCTTGGCCGTAGGCGACCGTGCAGCTCTGGCTGCCCGACCAGTTCTTGTAGTCGGGCAGCAGGCCCGCGCCCTCGTCGGGGACGCCGCCGCCGGGCTTTGCGCCGAAGCCGAAGGCCCTGAGCATCTCGTACAGGCGCTGGCTGCCGACCTTGCGCGCGGCCATGACCGTGCCGACGTTGCTGGACTTGGCCATCGCCTCGCGAAACGTCATCGCCTCCGGCTTGTGCGCGTGGGCGTCGCGCAGCACCCGGTCGGCGCACCGGATGTTGTCCTTGACCTGGAAGACCGTGTCGGGGTTGACCAGCCCGGCCTCCATCGCCGCCGCGGCCGTGATCACCTTGTTGGTGCTGCCCGGCTCGAAGACGTCGGAGGCCGCCCTGTTGATGTAGGTGGCGGGCGGGGCCTTGCGCCAGTTGCGCAGGTCCAGCTCGGGGGCGTTGGCCATGGCGACGATCTGGGCGGTGCGCACGTCCATGACGATGACGGTGCCGCTGCTCGCGCCCGACGCCTTCACCTGCTCGGCGACGGACTGCTGGGCGGCCCACTGGATGTCGCGGTCGATGGTCAGCCGCACGTCGCCCCCGTCAACGGGGGCCTCGCGCTGGCTGGCCGTCATCGGGATCGGCTGCAGGTCGCGGCCCGTCTCGACGCGCTGCTCGCCGTCGCGGCCCGCGAGCAGGGTGTTCCTGGCCCGCTCCATGCCGCCCAGGCCGTTCCCCTCGTCGCCGACGAACCCGATGAGGCTGCCCGCCAGGTCACCGGCCGGGTACATGCGGCGGTAGGTCTTCTTCGCCGTCAGCCCGGGCACGCCGGACTTGAGCAGCGCGCCGGTCTTCAGCGGGTCGACGTCCCGGGCCAGCAGCTGGTAGCGGGTCTGCGTGCGGGCCAGCTTGGCGGCGACGTCCTGTTCGGACGTGCCGAGCTGCCCGGCGATGACCGCGGCGATCTTCGCTCTGGCCGCCTCGGGCACCATCGTGGGGTCGATGGCGATCTCGCGGGCCTCCACGGTCAGGGCCAGCGCGTGGCCGTTGACGTCGGTGATGGAGCCGCGCTTGGCCGGGATCTCCTCCTCGTGCGTGCGCTGGACGGCGGCGGCGGCCTCGTAGACCTTGGAGTCGAGGCCCTGCATCTGGATGAGCCGGCCGGCGAAGATCGACAGGATGAAGGTCATGCCGATCAGGCCGATGTTGATGCGCCTGCGCGGGTTGCCCAGCCGCAGCACGAGCGGCGGCCTCGGGGGGCGCGGCGGCGGCCTGCGGGG
>NZ_JBEXUP010000121.1:0-25937 GCF_040614375.1 Nonomuraea sp. NPDC005983 | reverse complement strand
CTCGCGGGGCGGGGGGGGGGGGGGGGCCGCCCCGGCCGACATCTCCTGGGCCGCCCCCGCGCGGGACGCCCGGCCCCCGTGCGGGAGCCGGGCGTCCGGGGTTGTGCCGGTCAGCGACGGCCGACCACCTTGACCCAGTCCGTGGCCTCGGCGCCGTCGAGGTACCTGGCGCCTTCGAAGACGGCCTTCCAGGTGCCCGAGGTGTAGGCCGGGACCTTGGTGCGGAAGTAGCCGTCACGGCCGGTCCTGACCGTTTCCACGTAGTCCCACTTGCCGCTGCCGTCCGCCTGGAAGAGGATGACGACCCGCTTCCAGCCCAGGCGGTGCCAGGCCTCCTGCTTCTTGCAGTGGTCCGCGTGGAGGACGGAGACGAAGCCGTTGATGTAGTCCTCTTCGCACTCCACCGACAGCTTGCCCTCGAGGGTGAGCGGCCTGCCGCGCCAGACGGGGTTGGGGTCGGCCTCGAACTGCAGGCGGGTGTGGCCGCCGTCGAAGTCCGGATCGGCCGTCACCGTCGTGGCCGCCCTCGTGGCCGCCGTCGCCGGCAGGGCGGCCGTCGCCACCACCGTCGCGCCCAGGGCAGCCGCCGCCAGCCCGGCGGCGAGACGTCTCATCATGGATCTTTTTCCTTCCCCGTGTGAGACGCGCTCCAAGACGGAGCACGTCAACGCCAATGACGCGTATGGGTGAGGAAAAGTTGCCACTTAGCTGATCACAATATCGCAACACAGACTATGCGGAAGTCCATTAAAGACACCGATGGGCGACTTATTGAATTATGAGGCTATTTGTAGGGTTTTCGAGAAGTCTGGGGCGTAATGACTGGTTCCGGGGTATTGGACGCGCCAGGAGCCGCCGGTCCTGTTCGCGATCGTCTTGGTGAACGTGCCTTCCGAGGTGGTGGTCGCCGCCCCCGCCCGCTCCCAGGCGGACGCCTCGTCCTTACGCCACTGGATCTCGACCTGCTGCTCGGCGAACGGCGAGTAGTCGGTGTACCCGCGCGGGTTCACCCTGTTCAGCGAGCCCGTCAGGCGGACCGCGCGGGAGCCCGAGGCCTTGTCCGCCTGCACGGCCGACAGTTTCGTCTCCCGCCTGAGCTGGAAGGACGCGTAGCGGGTCAGCGTCTCACCGTCGGCTCCCCTGGCCGTCGCCGTGACCGTCCAGGTTCCGGCCGGGTAGTAGCGGGTCAGGGCCTTGTCGGGCAGGAAACGCCAGGTCTCCCAGCCTTCGCCGCGGGCCTCGCGACGCCCGTCCGGCCAGGACGTCATCTCCGGCACCCTCGGCTGCGGCCTCGGGGCCTGGGGCGCGGGAGGGCCGATCATGTCGGCCGCGGCGCCCGGCCCCGGATCCTGCCACTCGGACCCGATCACCGGCCCCGGCGGCGTGCCCGGCTCCACGCTGATGGTGACGCCGTTCTTGCCCCGCGCTCCCCTGGCCACCACGTCCACCAGCAGGCGGATCGAGTTGTCGGGGGTGACCACCGGTTCGGCGGGCCGCACGTTGATCTCTCGGATGGACAGCTCGGTCGCGGCGGAGGACGCCGGCACGGGCACCATGAGCGCCCCCGTCGCGAGCGAGAGGAGAAGAAGACTTCGGGTCATGGTCGCGACGCTAGGAAGCACGCGGCAATGACCAGGGTCACGACACACGCCCCGAACGGCAAAACCTTGGGTCAGTCCGCGTACAGACCGGCTATAAGGCCGGCGTACCTGGCGTGGA
Source organism: Nonomuraea sp. NPDC005983 (assembly GCF_040614375.1). Classification (NCBI taxonomy): domain Bacteria; kingdom Bacillati; phylum Actinomycetota; class Actinomycetes; order Streptosporangiales; family Streptosporangiaceae; genus Nonomuraea; species Nonomuraea sp. NPDC005983. Next base: position 24,218 of record NZ_JBEXUP010000121.1, on the reverse strand, counting down.
TGACCCGCCGCTTCAGCTTCAGGCTGGGCGTCAGCTCGGACGTCTCGGCCGTCCACTCGGTGCCGAGCAGCGCCCACCGCTTCACCTGCTGCACCCGGGCGAGCTTGGCGTTGGCCGCCTCGACCGCCGCCTGAACCTCCTTGAGCACGTCCGGATGCGCGGCCAGGTCCGCCGGCGAGGTGAACGCGATGCCGCGCGCCCGCGCCCAGCCCGGCGCGGCCTCCTCGTCGAGCGTGAGGACCGCGACGGGGTAGGGCCGGTTGTCGCCGTAGGCGAGCGCCTGCCCGATGAGGACGTGCTCCTTGAGGTGGTTCTCGATCTCGGCGGGCGAGATGTTCTCCCCGCCCGCGGTGATGATCAGCTCCTTCTTGCGGTCGACGACCCGGTAGAAGCCGTCGGCGTCGACGGAGCCGATGTCGCCGGTGTGCAGCCAGCCGTCGGCGTCGATCAGCTCGGCGGTGGCCTCGGGCTTGTTCAGGTAGCCGGTGGTGTTGAGCGGGCTGCGGGTGAGGATCTCGCCGTCGTCGGCGAGCCGGACCTCGACGCCGGGCTCGGCCCTGCCGACGCTGCCCAGCCGGTAGCAGGACGGGCTGTTACCGGTGAACGCGCCGGTCGTCTCGGTCATGCCGTACACGTCGATGACCTTCAGCCCGAGCCCGGCGTAGAAGTGCCGCACCTCGTCGCTCAGTGGGGCGGCGCCGGTGGCGGTCCATTCGGCGCGGTCGAAGCCGATCAGCCCGCGGATCGCCGACAGCACCGCGGCGTCGGCCCGCTCGTAGGCGGCGGCGAGCTCGGGGGTGACGGTCCGGCCGTACTGGCCGGCCTCGACGTAGGCGGCGCCGGCCGCCATGGCCTGGCGGACGGCGTCCTGGCGCTCCTGCGGCTGGGCGGCCAGGACGGCCTGCAGGCGGGCCGCCATCTTCTCCCACACGCGCGGCACGCCGAAGAACAGCATCGGCCTGACCTGCCCGAGCGTGGCGCCCAGGTCGGCCAGGTCGGTGCAGAAGTACACGTGTGAGACCTTCACCAGCGGCAGGTAGAGGCTGAGCACCCGCTCGGCGATGTGCGCGTAGGTCAGGTAGGAGATCTGGGTGCCCTCCATGGGCAGGGAGGTCATCCGGTCGGTCGACTCGACCTCGTAAAAGACGTTGCGGTGGGTGAGCGGGACGCCCTTGGGCATGCCGGTGGTGCCCGAGGTGTACAGCACGGTGACGACGTCGTCGGGGGTGACGGCGCGCCATCGGGCCTCGACCGCGGCGGCGTCGGCGCTCAGCGAGGCGCGTCCGAGGACCAGGAAGTCCTGCCAGGTCATGAACGGCTCGCCGTCGGGGGCGCCGTCGAGCATGATGATCTTCCGCAGGCCGGGCAGCTGGTCGAGGACGGGCTGCCAGCGGGCCAGGTCCGCGGGCCCGCCCAGGACGGCGAACCTGGCGCCGACGTCGGCGGCGACGAAGGCGATCTGGTCGGGCGCGAACGTGGAGTACACGGTGCAGCCGACGCCGCCCGCGTGCACGGCCCCGAGGTCGGCCAGCACATGCTCGCTCCTGTTGACCATCATCAGGGCCACCGGCTCGCCGGGGCCCAGCCCGAGAGCGGCGAATCCGGCCGCGATCTCCAGCACCCGCTGCCGCGCCTCGCCGTAGGTCAGCGTGGTCCAGCCGCCGGGCGCGGGATCGGAGTAGGCCGGAGACCCCGGGTGCTCTTCGGCGAGCCACCTGAGCTGCTCGCACACGGTACGGCCGGAGATCAGGCCGGAGATCTCGGCACGGACTTCGAGGACATCGGCCACGGCACCCGCCTCCAGTCGGCATTCACGTGTGGCACGCATCGCACCACACGACCGGGGTAGCGACAAGGCCCAACCGGGAAAGCGCGGATGCCGTCACCTAGAGTGGTCGACCACCCGCGAAGCGTGTCGGGGGGCGCGGATGAGCAACGGCGAAAGGACGTTCTTCGGGCATCCGTGGGGCCTGGCGACACTGTTCGGCACCGAGATGTGGGAGCGCTTCAGCTGGTACGGCCTGCGCGCCATCCTCGCCACGTTCATGGCGGCCTCCCCCGCCAACCACGGCCTGGGCCTGAGCGAGCAGACCGCGACGGCCGTGGTCGGCCTCTACGGCGCGCTGATCTACCTGGCGGCGCTGCCGGGCGGCTGGATCGCGGACCGCTTCCTCGGCCCGCGCAGGTCGGTGCTGCTGGGCGGGTCCGTCATCATGTGCGGCCACATCAGCATGGCCATCCCCGTCACCGGATCGTTCCTGATCTGGCTGGGCCTGCTGCTCATCATCTCCGGCACCGGGCTGCTCAAGCCGAACATCGGGGTCATGGTCGGCAAGCTCTACAGCGAAGAGGAGGACGGCCGCAGGGACGCCGGCTTCTCGGTGTTCTACCTCGCGATCAACCTTGGCGCGTTCTTCGCCCCGATCGTGGTCGGCTGGCTGGCCACGGGCAACCGCTGGCACCTGGCCTTCGGCGCCGCCGCGGTGGGCATGGCGCTGGGCCTGCTCGCGTACGTCCTGGGCCGGGGCTCGCTCAGGGGCGTCGGCGACCAGCCCGGCCTGCCGCTGACCCCCTCCGAACGCCGTCACGCCGTACGGATCATCCCGCTGGCGGTGCTCGCGGCCGTGCTGGCGATGGCCGCCTGGGCGGCGTCGGGGACGCTCACACTCGACAGGTTCGCGCTGGCGGTGACCGCCCTCATCCTGGCGGTGCCGGTGGTCTACTTCAGCTACATCCTGTTCGGCAGCCACGACCTGTCGGAGGACGAGCGGTCGCGGATGAAGGCCTACATCTGGCTGTTCGTGGCCGCCGCGATCTTCTGGACGGTCTACGACCTGGCGCCCAGCAAGCTGCTGTTCTTCGCCCAGAAGAACACCGACCTGATGCTGTTCGGCGTGCACATCCAGGCGGCGACCACGCAGGCGTTCAACCCGCTGTTCATCATGATCTTCGTGCCGGTGTTCGCCGCGCTCTGGACGAAGCTGGGCACGCGCGTGAGCACCCCGCAGAAGTTCGCGTTCGCGCTGGTCACGGTGGGGTTGAGCTTCGTGGTGATGGCGGTGGCGGCGAGACTGGCCGAGAGCGGCAAGGTGTCGGTGTGGTGGCTGGTGCTGGTCTACCTCATCCAGGTCTTCGGCGAGCTGTCGCTCAGCCCGGTCGGGCTCTCGGTCACCTCGAAACTCGGGCCGCGGGCGTTCAAGGGGCAGATGCTGGGCATCTGGTTCATCTCGATCTCGGTGGGCGACGCGGTCGGCGGCCAGACCGGGCGGCTCAGCGCCGTCGTCTCCGAACCCGCGTACTACCTGGTCCTGGCCCTGGTCGCGATCGTCGCCGGGTTGGTCCTGTTCCTGTTCACCCGCAGGCTGCGGCGCCTGATGGCCGAGCACCATCCCGATTCCGTGCCACCCGATTCCGTGCCGCCCGTGCCGTGAACGCCATCCGGCAAAGAGCCATCCGGTAAAAATGGCGAACGTGTCAGAACTTCTCGACCTTGTCGGAATCTTCGTCTTCGCTCTGTCCGGCGCGCTGATGGGCGTGCGCAAGCGACTCGACGTGGTCGGGATGGGGGTGCTCGCCGAGTTCACCGCGCTGGGCGGCGGCGTGGTCCGCGACCTGATCCTGAACGTCCGCCCGGCTGCCTTCCAGAGCCTGGGCTACGTGCTGGTGCCGCTGGTGGCCACGATCATCGTGTTCTTCTGGCACCCGCACGTGGCCAAGGGGATGCCCGTCATCCTGGTGCTGGACGCCGCGGGCCTCGGCCTGTTCTGCGCGGTCGGCACCGAGAAGGCGCTCGACTACGGCCTGAGCCCGCTGCACGCCGCCCTGCTGGGCGTCACCACGGCCGTCGGGGGCGGCATGCTGCGGGACGTGCTGGCCGGCGAGATCCCGGCGCTGCTGTACGACCGGCAGTTGTACGCGGTGCCCGCGATGCTCGGCTCGCTGGTGATGGCCGGGCTCTACCTGGCCGACCTGCACGGCTGGCCGGCCACCCTGGCCTCGGCGGTGCTGGCCTTCGGGTTGCGGGCCGCGGCGATGCGCTTCGGCTGGCGGGCCCCGCTGGCCAGGGGCGTCACACCATGGGAATGAGCGTGTCGGGAACGCGCCTGGCGCCGACGGGCCCGCGCTCGTGGGCGACGGCGAGCCTGCCGGCGGCCTCGGTGAGCGTCTGGGGCGGCAGCGTGTACGGCAGCCGCACGTAGCCGTCCAGGGTGCCTTCGAGCCCGAACCAGGGGCCGGGCGCGAGCCGTACCCCGTGGCAGGCCGCGGCCTCGGCGAGCGTGGTGGCGCAGCCCCTGTCGAGGCGCACCCACAGCGTGCCGCCGCCGCGCGGGACGGTGAAGCTCCACTCGGGCAGCCGTTCGCGCAGCCCCGTGACCAGCGCGTCGCGGGAGGCGCTCAGCGTGCGGCGGCGCTCGGCCCTGGTCTCCTCCAGGCGGTCGAACAGCCGGGCCACCACGAGCTGCTCCAGCACCGGGCTGGCGATGTCCACGGTCGCGCGGTGCACGGCCAGGCGACGGGCGAGCGCGGCCGTGGCGCGGATCCAGCCGATGCGCAGGCCGCCCCACCAGAGCTTCGAGGCCGAGCCGATGGTGATCACCCGGCTGTCGGTGTCGAACGCGGCCATCGGCGCCGTCCTCGGCACGTCGTCCAGGGCCAGTTCCGACCAGGTCTCGTCGATGACGAGGGTGGTGTCGAACCGCCTCGCGGCGCCGACCAGGGCGGCCCTGGTGGCGTCGTCCATGAGCGCGCCCGTCGGGTTGTGGAAGTCGGGCATCAGGTAGGCGACGCGGGCGGCCGACTGGCGCAGGGCGCAGGTGACCAGGTCCACCTGCCAGCCCTCGTGCGAGATGCCGACGGGCACCAGCCTGGCGCCCCGGTTGCGGGCCACGTCGATGGCGTGCGGGTAGGTGGGCGACTCGATCACCACCGGGTCGCCGGGGCCGACGAGCAGGCCGCCGACGAGCTGGATGGCGTGCTGGGAGCCGGTGGTGACGAGGATCTGCTCCGGCCTGGTGGCCAGGCCGCGGGCGGTGTAGCGGGCGGCGATGCGCTCTCTGAGCTGCGGCAGGCCCATCGGGTCGTAGCCGTTGCCCATGCCGTACCTCGGCAGGTCCTCGACCGCCTCGGCCATCGCCTCGCGCAGCGCGGCGGGGGCGGCGGGGGCCGCGCAGTGCAGCTGGATCATCCCGTCGCCGTCGGTGGACAGCCACGGGTTCTCGGCGGCGAAGGCCGGGTCGGGCAGCGTCGTCCAGCTTCCCGAGCCCTGCCTGCTCTCCAGGTAGCCCTCCTCGCGCAGCAGGTCGTAGGCGGAGGTGACGGTGGTGCGGCTGACGTTCAGCGCGGCCGCCAGGTGCCGCTCGGCGGGCATCCGCACCCGGACGGGCAGCTGACCGTCCAGGACGAGCGCGCGCACCGAGGCCGCCAGCGCCCGGTAGTACGGTCGCGTGCCCGGGTCGACGTCGACCAGCCGCGCCACCTGGGACGCCGACAGATACCGCATGAGGCCACTTTTCACGATTGGCCCTGTTTTGGCAAACAGTTGGCCTGCCATTCTGTGACCACTATGAGCGAAGCGACCGTCCCTGCCCTCGGCCCCCTGCCCGCCCGCCTCGCCCGCCTCTACGGCGGCCTGGCGCTCTACGGCACGGGCATCGCCCTCCAGATCGAGTCGGGGCTGGGCAACTCCCCCTGGGACGCCTTCCACCAGGGCGTGGCCCTCAAGACGGGCCTGTCGATCGGCGCCGTCATCATCGTGGTCGGCGCGCTGGTCATGCTGCTGTGGATCCCGCTGCGGCAGCGGCCGGGATTCGGCACGATCAGCAACGTGATCTTCGTCGGGCTGTTCACCGACGCCGCCCTCTACCTGCTGCCTACCCCCGGGCACTGGACGCTGGGCTGGCTCTACCTGGCGCTCGGCGTGCTGTCGATCGCGCTGGCCACGGTCCTGTACATCAGCGCGCGCATGGGCACGGGGCCGCGCGACGGGATCATGACCGGGCTGATGCGGATGGGGCTGTCGGTGCGGCTGGCCCGCTTCCTCATCGAGATCGGCGTGCTGGCGGTCGGCTGGCTGCTCGGCGGCACCGTCGGCGTCGGCACCCTGGTGTTCGCGCTGGCCATCGGCCCGCTGACCCAGCTGTTCACCCGCTGGTTCCCCCTGACGTGATCACGCGGCCGGATCCGACATGACGCGACGTGATCGGACCTGGCCGCGTGATCGCCCTGTCGCGGTACCGTCGAGGGCATGCGGATCGAGGACTATGCGCTCATCGGGGACATGCAGTCTGCCGCCCTGGTCGCCAGAGACGGCTCCATCGACTGGCTCTGCCTGCCCAGGTTCGACTCGCCCGCCTGCTTCGCCGCGCTGCTCGGCAGCGAGCGAAACGGCCACTGGTGGCTCGGCCCCACCGGCAGGCAGCCCGCCACCCGCCGCCGCTACCGGCCCGACACGCTCATCCTGGAGAGCGAGTGGGACACCCCCACCGGCACCCTGCGCGTGATCGACTTCATGCCGCCACGCGACGTCAACCCCGACGTGGTGCGCATCGTGGAGGGCGTCTCCGGCACGGTCGAGGTCTCCACCACCCTGAGGGTCCGCTTCGACTACGGCCGCATCGTCCCCTGGGTGCGGCGCACCGACGGGCACCTGCAGGCCATCGGAGGGCCCGACTCGGCCTGGATGCACTCCCCCGTCCCGCTCAAGGGAGGCGACTACGCCCACCGCGCGACCTTCCACGTCAAGGAGGGCGAGCGGCTGTCGTTCGTGTTCACCTGGCACCCGTCCCACGAGCCGATGCCGGCGCAGATCCACTGCGAGAACCAGCTCGAGGAGACCGAGGCGATGTGGGCCGACTGGGTCGCCCGGTGCACCTACGAGGGGCCGTACCGCGAGGCCGTGGTCCGCTCCCTGATCACGCTCAAGGCGCTCACCTACGCCCCCACCGGCGGCATCGTGGCGGCTCCCACGACCTCCCTGCCCGAGGACCTGGGAGGCGTGCGCAACTGGGATTACCGCTACTGCTGGCTGCGTGACGCGACGATGACCCTCGACGCGCTGATCGGCTCCGGCTACCTCGACGAGGCGGCGGCCTGGCGCGCCTGGCTGCTGCGCGCGATCGCGGGCAGGCCCCAGGACCTGCAGATCATGTACGGCGTCGCGGGCGAGCGGCGGCTGACCGAGCTCCAGCTCGGCTGGCTCGACGGCTACGAGGACTCGCGCCCCGTCAGGATCGGCAACCAGGCGGTCAACCAGCTCCAGCTCGACGTCTACGGCGAGGTGATGAACTGCCTCTACGCGTCCAGGGCGATGGGGCTGCCGCCCGACGACCGGGCCTGGTCGATCCAGCGCGAGCTGCTCGACTACGTGGAGGACCACTGGCACGAGCCCGACGAGGGCCTGTGGGAGGTGCGCGGCCCGCGCAGGCACTTCACCCACTCCAAGATGATGTGCTGGGTGGCCCTGGACCGCGCCGTGAGGTACGTGCAGGAGTTCGGCCGCACCGGCCCGGTCGACCGGTGGCTGGCGCTGCGCGACACCATTCACGCCGAGATCTGCGACAAGGGCTACGACCCCCGCCGCAACACCTTCACCCAGTCCTACGGGTCCGCCGAGCTGGACGCGTCGCTGCTGATGATGCCGAGCGTGGGCTTCCTGCCCCCTGACGACCCCCGGGTGAGGGGGACGGTGGCGGCGATCGAGAAGGAGCTGATGTCCGACGGCTTCGTGCTGCGCTACCCGGTGGCCGCCGACAACGACGTCGACGGGCTGCCGGGCGGCGAGGGCGCGTTCCTGGCGTGCAGCTTCTGGCTGGTCGAGGTGCTGGCCAAGCAGGGCCGCAAGGAGGAGGCCACGCAGCTGTTCGAGCGGCTGCTCGCGCTGCGCAACGACGTGGGGCTGCTGGCCGAGGAGTTCGACCCGCGCTACGGCAGGCAGGTCGGCAACTTCCCGCAGGCGTTCTCGCACGTGCCGCTCATCCTCGCGGCCCGGGCTCTGTCCTAGACGGCCAGGCGGGCCAGGACTCTGGCGAACTCGGGCGGCGGCGCCACGACGAGCCGGGTCTGGCCCGCCTTCAGCACGATGTCGGCCCTGATGAGGGTCAGGCGGCCCTGGTGCCACCAGTACACCTGGGGGCTGAGCCCGTCGGTGCGGGCGGCGTGCACGCGCAGCCGTTCGAGCGCCCTGACCACGCCGATGCCGTCGACCGGGTGCACGATCAGCGTGTAGGGGTCGGGCAGCACCACGAGGACGCCGTCGGCCGGCACCGTCAGGTACTCCCCGAGCCAGCGCAGGTGCGTGGCGGCCGACGGGGTGTGACCGGTCAGGCGGGTGACGGGGGTGCCCGACAGCTCGATCGTCTCGACCGACAGCGGCTCGTCGCTCCGGACGTTGGCGACGGCCTGCTCCAGCGCCTCCGCCGACGGCACCGGCCAGCACCCGGCCTCCTCCGGACGCACCAGCCGGGAGCCGGACGTCAGCAGCTCCACCAGGTCGGCGTTGAGGTGACGCCCCACGACCCTGGTCAGGTCGGGCACCTCGTCGACCGCTTCGATCCGGGTGCGCAGCAGCGGCCCGGCCTGGGCCAGGTCGCAGACGTCGAACTGCTCGTCGGCGGTGGCCACGGCGTGCGCGAGGTGCTCGGAGACCAGCATCGGCCAGTCCTCCCTGGCCCTGCGCCCGGCCTCGCGGCGCAGCCCGGTGAGCATGACGCGGATCTGCCGGCCGCCGCCGAGCGTCAGGGAGGCGCCGTCGGGGGCGAAGGAGCAGCTGTGCCCGAGGGACTCGGCGACGAGCGCGAGAAGCGAGTCGAGGTCGACGTCCTCGATCGGCCTGCGTGAGGGTTCCCGGTCACGCTTGAACAAGTTCACGCGCCGCGTCCCTTCTGCCAGTTTTGTCCGATTCGTCCCTGTCCGTCTGTCTCTACCTTGCCTGCTGCTCGTCGCGGAACTGACCAGACAGCGAGCACGATTCGGTATCGATAACCCCAAGAGCCCCAAGCCACACGCTCAGCTGCGGGGTGCCGTGACCGACCGGCAGGCCCGCCAGGATCGGCACGCCGAGCGGCAGCAGCCGGTCGCGCAGCACCGGGTAGGGGTCGCCGCAGTCGACCCACGAGCCGAGCGCGATGCCGCGCACCCCGGTGAAGGCGCCCGCCTGCAGCAGCTGGGTGAGCATGCGGTCGATCCGGTACGGCTCCTCGCCGATGTCCTCGAGCAGGACGATCTTCCCGTCGAACGACGGGTGGTGGCGGGTGCCGCACATCGAGGCGAGCAACGACAGGTTACCGCCGGTCAGCACCCCCTCGGCCGTGCCCGGTGACAGCACGCGCTCTCCGGGGACCGGCTGCGGCGTGCCGAACAGGGCCGCCTGGAAGTGCTCCCAGCCGCGCGGCTCGGGCCCCTGCCCGCCGGCCATCTCGTCGCAGGCGGGCATCGGCCCGTGCAGGGTCGGCACGCCAAGCTCGATCCCGAACGTGTGGTGCAGCGCCGTGATGTCGCTGGAGCCCAGCAGCACCTTCGGCCCCGCCGCGCGCATGGCGTCCCAGTCGAGCAGGTCGAGCAGCCTGGCCGCGCCGTACCCGCCCCTGGAGCAGAACACCGCGGAGACGTCCGGATCGCACCAGGCGGCCTGCAGGTCTGCGGCGCGGGCGGCGTCGGAGCCCGCCAGGTAGTCGAGCTCCTGCCGGTCGAGCGCGTGCGGGCCGAGCACCACCTTCAGCCCGAGCCCCTCCAGGCGCTCGGCTCCGCGCCTGAGCCGGTCGGGGTCGGGCGTGCCTGACGGCGAGACGATCGCGACGGTGTCACCTGGCTGCATCGATCAACTCCTTGACGAGCGTGGGAAGAGCCTCGCCGATCGGCTCGTTGATCACCTGGTCGGCGAAGGGGTCGTAGGGCGTTGGCTGGGCGTTGATTATCACCAGCCGGGCTCCGGTGTCGAGCGCCTCGCCGCACAGGCTCGCGGCGGGATGGACGGTCAGCGAGGTGCCGACGGCCAGGAACAGCGCGCAGGAGCGGGCCGCGTCGAGCGCGGCCTCCAGGACGTCCGGCCTGAGCGACTGGCCGAAGGAGATCGTGTTGGCCTTCTGGACGCCGCCGCAGCGCGGGCAGGGCGGGTCGTCCTCGCCGGCGGCCACCCGGTCGAGCACCTCTCGCATCGGCGTGATCAGGTCGCAGGAGACGCACTCGACACGGAAGAGCGTGCCGTGGATCTCGATGACCTTCTCCGGAGCCGAGCCGGCGCGCTGGTGCAGCCCGTCGACGTTCTGCGTGACGAGGGCCCCCAGCAGCCCGGCGCGCTCCAGCTCGACCAGGGCGCGGTGCCCGGCGTTGGGCTCGGCGTTCCAGGCCGGGTGGTCGCGCCTGGCCAGCCACGACCTGCGCCTGACGTCCGGGTCGGCCAGGTAGCTCTCCAGCGTGACGAGGGCCTGGGCGGCGGGGTTCCTGGTCCACACGCCCTGCGGCCCGCGGAAGTCGGGAATCCCGGAGTCAGTGGAGATGCCCGCGCCTGTGAGCACCGTCACCACGGATGGCTCGTTCACCTGGCAAACGGTGTCACACTTGCATGCGGTATGCGACTTCCGCCCCACATCCTCGTGGTCAACGGCATCAAGGTCCGCCGGCCGGTCTTCCTGCTCGGAGCACCGCATTCAGGCGCGGACCTGCTCGGCCGCGCCCTGAAACGGTCCCCCGGCTTCCACGTGACGATGGGCCGCGCGTGCGTGGCGCACGTGGTGTACGCCTTCGCCCGCAAGCCGTCGATCGGCCGCACCACCGGGGCGACCCGGGTGCTGCGCGACGCGCTGTCGGAGTCGTGGCAGGTGCTGCCCGGCTCGTGCGGGCAGTGCGCCGAGTCGTGCAGGGAGGCGGGCGGCGTCACCGCCGCCGGCCCCTGCGTGGCCACCGGCGAGGTGACCCGGTTCGGCGACGCCAGCCCCGACCTGCTCTACAGCGCCCAGGTGCTGCTGCAGGCCTTCCCCGACGCCCGGTTCGTGCAGCTCATCCGCGACGGCCGCGACGTGACCGCGGACATGCTCGCCGACCCGGCGTGCCTGGCCTGGTTCAAGCCGGGGATGCTGGCCGAGCAGACCGAGCTCCCCAACGCGTTCCTGGGCGTCAACCGCGACGAGCACCGCGACAGGTGGAAGGGCATGCCGGTCGCGGGCAAGTGCGCCCTGCGCTGGCGCAGCGCCGTGCGCCTCAGCGCCACCCTGCGCAAGGACCTGCCGGACGACCAGCTCCTCACCCTGCGCTACGAGGACCTGGTGCTGCGGCCCGCCCAGTCGGTGGCGACGCTGACGGAGTTCCTGGAGACCCGCGTCTCCAAGGTCGCCCTGTACGGCAGGAGCGCCGCCGAGGTCGGCTCCTGGCGCACCCGGTTGCGCCCCGGCGACCTCCAGCTCGTGGAGAAGGTCGCCAGGGAGGAGCTCAACCGGCTGGGCTACCTGAAGAGCTGAACTGGGTGCGGTACAGCTCGGCGTACAGGCCGCTGCGCGCCAGCAGCTCGTCGTGGCCGCCGCGCTCGGCGATGCGGCCGTCCTGCACGACGAGGATCTCGTCGGCCTCCCTGATCGTCGACAGCCGGTGCGCGATGACCAGCGAGGTACGCCCCTGCAGCGCCGTCTTCAGCGCCTGCTGCACCGCCGCCTCCGACTCCGAGTCGAGGTGCGCGGTGGCCTCGTCCAGGACGACCACGCGCGGCGCCTTCAGCAGCAGCCTGGCCAGGGCGAGACGCTGCTTCTCACCGCCTGACAGCCGGTAGCCGCGGTCGCCGACCACGGTGTCGAGCCCTTCGGGCAGCGCCTCGACGAGCTCGCCGATCTGCGCGGCCCTGAGAGCCTCCCAGACCTCATCGTCGGTGGCCCCCGGCCTTGCGTAGCGGAGGTTCGCCCCGATCGTGTCATGGAAGAGATGAGCGTCCTGCATGACCACGCCCACGGTGTCGCGGAGCGAGGCGAGGGTGGCCTCGCGCACGTCGAGCCCGTTGATCCGCACCGCGCCCTCGTTGACGTCGTAGAGCCGCGAGACCAGCGAGGTGATCGTGGTCTTGCCCGCGCCCGAGTGGCCGACCAGCGCGATGAGCTGGCCGGGCTTGGCGGTGAACGAGACGCCCTTGAGCACCGGGTGCGAGGGGCCGGTGTCCTGCCTGGCCACCGACTCCAGCGAGGCCAGCGACACCTCCTCGGCCGCCGGATAGCGGAAGCGGACGTCGTCGAACTCGATCGTCACCGGCCCGTCGGGGACCGGCTCGGCGTCCGGCCGCTCCGACACCATCGGCCGCAGGTCGAGGATCTCGAAGACGCGGTCGAAGCTGACCAGCGCGGTCATCACGTCCACGTGCACGTTCGACAGGGACGTGAGCGGGCCGTACAGCCGCATCAGCAGCGCGGCCAGCGCCACCAGCGTGCCCAGCTCGAAAACGCCGCCCACGGCCAGCACACCGCCGATGCCGTACACCAGGGCGGTGGCCAGCGCCGCGACCAGCCCGAGCGCCACCCTGAACACCGTGCCGTACATGCCGACCGTGACGCCCACGTCGCGCACCCTGGCGGCGCGCCTGCCGAACACCTCGGCGTCGTCCTCCGGCCTGCCGTACAGCTTGGCGACCATCGCGCCCGCCACGTTGAACCGCTCGGTGGTGACCGAGCTCATCTCGGCGTCGAGCTGCATCTGCTCGCGGGTGAGCGCCGACATCCGCCGACCCACCCACTTGGCCGGGACGATGAAGATCGGCAACAGCACCAGCGCGACCAGTGTCACCTGCCACGACAGCGCGAGCATCGCGCCCAGCACCAGCACCAGGCTGACCACGTTCGCCACCACCGACGACAGCGTGCTGGTCAGCGCCCGCTGCGCGCCGATCACGTCGCTGTTGAGCCTGCTGACCAGCGCGCCGGTCTGCGCCCGCATGAAGAAGGCGACCGGCATGCGCTGGACGTGGTCGAACACCTCGGTGCGCAGGTCGTAGATCAGCCCCTCGCCGATGCGCGCGGAGAACCACCGCTGCATCAGCGTGAGCCCGGCGTCGAGCAGCGCGAGCGCGCCGATCGCCAGCGCCAGCCCGACCACGACGCCGGCGCGGCGGGGCAGGATGCCGTCGTCGATGATCGCCTTCATCAGCAGCGGATTGGCGATCACGATGACCGCGCCCGCCACCACGAGCAGCAGGAACGCCGTGATCTGCCTGGTGTACGGCCTGGCGTAACGCGCGATGCGCCTGACCGTGCCGGGTGCCAGCCGCTGTTTGGTCACCGAGCCGTCGCGCCGCAACGACGTCCACACGTGGGGGCCGAAGCCCCCTCCCATCATCGCCATTCGGGGTCCTCCCCCGGTATGAGCGTCGCGAGGCCGCCGGACGATTCCCCGTCAGCTCCCCGTCAGCTCAGCGCGTAAAACCGTTCTCAACGGAATAGCGCCCTGAGCCGCTTGGCCTGTTCCGCTCCTTCTGCCGCACTCTGCTCCTCCAGGGTGCGCCCCCTCGCGCCCTGGAGCAGTCGCTTGGTAGCCGCCGCCGCGTCCCTGTTGGTCGACAGCAACTCCGCGATCTTGTCTTGCACGGCTTTCGCCAGGTCGCTCTTGGCGACCATTTTCTCGGCGAGGCCGATGCGCATGGCCTCGTCGGCCTCCACGGTACGGGCTGTCAGGCAGATGTCGATCGCCTTGGCCAGTCCGACCAGCTCGACCAGCGGCTTGGTTCCCGTCAGGTCGGGCACCAGCCCCAGGGCCGGCTCTTTCATACAGAACTTGACGTCATTCGTGATGATTCTCAGGTCGCAGGCCAGTGCGAGCTGGAATCCTGCGCCGATCGCGTGCCCCTGTACGGCCGCGATGGAGACGATCTCCGGTCGACGCAACCACAGAAACCCTTGCTGGGCCTGTCGTAGCCGCTCCTCGAAGGCCGGGCCGTCGAGTGCGGCGGCCGAGCTGAACGAGCCCTGCCCGGGCACTCCTTCTGGTGTGAACATCCGCAGGTCGATCCCTGCCGAGAAGGACGGTCCCTCACCTTTCACGACGACGACACGTACCTGCTCCGGCAGGTTGCCGCCGATGTCGGCCAGTGCCGACCAGGTGGCGAACGTCTGGGCGTTTCGCTTGTCCGGCCGGTTCAGCGTGATCGTCGCGATCTCACCGTCCACCTCGTAGCGCAGGCCGATCTCTGCCAGTGCTTCGGCTGAGACGTCCTCCGCGTTCCCCCCGCGCTGTTGTGGCGCCGCCGCTCCCGCCATCGCTCACTCCCTTGTAGCTGCCCGTCGTGCCCGAGCCTACAGAATATGATTCTGGCCGGCTCGGGCGCGACGGTGGCTGACTGGGACGAGCGGCTGCGGTCGCACGTTCCGAGGCGGCCGTCAGCGCTTGGACTTGCCTCGGGTAGCCCCCCCGCGCCCGCGCAGAGTCACACCGGACTCGCTCAGGATGCGGTGGATGAACCCGTAGGACCGACCGGTCGAAGCCGCCAGGGCGCGGATGCTCTCGCCCGCGGCATAGCGCTTCTTGAGATCACCGGCCAGCTTCTCCCGGTCGGCCCCGGTGACCCGGGTGCCCTTCTTCAATGTCTCGGCCACGAGTACCTCCTGTAGTGCCGGACTTCCGCAGCGTTACTCCGCCATGATCAGTCATTTCAGCGGGATCGGCTACCTACTCCACGGGAAAAGATCCGTACCCACTCAAATTAAGATCAGGCAAGTGCCACCAGATCGGAAAATTCATCGCTCCAAGCGTCTTCAGTTCCGTCTGGCAGCAAGATCACCCTATCCGGTGAAAGGGCGTCAACGGCACCCTCGTCATGCGTAACCAGGACGATTGCTCCTGAATAGGACCTCAGAGCGCCGAGGACCTGCTCGCGACTGACCGGGTCGAGGTTGTTCGTGGGCTCGTCGAGCAGCAGGACGTTGGCGCTTGACAGCACCAGCATGGCGAGCGCGAGCCGGGTCTTCTCGCCACCCGACAGGACTCCGGCGGGCTTGTCGACGTCGTCGCCGGTGAACAGGAACGAGCCGAGCACCTTGCGCAACTCGGTGTCGGTGAACGTGCCGCCCGCCGACTGCATGTTCTCCAGGAGGGTGCGGCCGCTGTCGAGGGTCTCGTGCTCCTGGGCGTAGTAGCCGATCTTCAGGCCGTGACCGGGCTTGATCATGCCGGTGTCGGGCGTCTCGATCCCGCCGAGCAGTCGCAGCAGCGTGGTCTTGCCGGCGCCGTTGAGCCCTAGGATGACAACCCGGTGACCTCGGTCGATGGCCACGCTGACGTCCGTGAACACCTCCAGCGACCCGTATGACTTGGACAGGTCTTCGGCCGTCAGCGGGGTGCGGCCGCACGGCTGCGGCTCGGGGAAGCGCAGCTTGGCGACCTTGTCGCTCTGGCGCTCCTCCTCGGTTCCGGCGAGCAGGCGGTTGGCGCGGCGCATCATGTCCTGGGCGGCCTTGGCCTTGGTGGCCTTGGCGCGCATCTTGTCGGCCTGGGCCAGCAGCGCGCCCGCCTGCTTCTCGGCGTTGGCGCGCTCGCGCTTCCTGCGCTTCTCGTCGGTCTCGCGCTGGGCGAGGTAGGCCTTCCAGCCGACGTTGTAGTGATCGATCACGCTGCGGTTGGCGTCGAGGTGCAGGACCTTGTTGACCGTGGCTTCAAGAAGACCGACATCGTGACTGATGATCACCAAGCCGCCCTGATGCGATCGCAAAAAATCACGAAGCCACCCGATTGAGTCCGCATCTAGGTGGTTTGTCGGCTCGTCAAGTAGGAGAGTTTCCGCACCGCTGAAAAGAATGCGCGCCAATTCGACGCGCCTGCGCTGCCCGCCGGAAAGCGTTTCCAGCGGCTGGCCGAGCACCCGGTCGGGCAGGCCGAGGCTGGAGGAGATCGACGCGGCCTCGGATTCGGCCGCGTAGCCGCCGAGGACGTGCATCTGGTCTTCCAGGCGACCGTACTGCCTGACCGCCTTCTCCCGGGTGCGCTCGTCGGCGGACGACATGCCGAGTTCGGCCTCGCGCAGCTTGCGCAGCACCTCATCCAGGCCCCTGGCCGACAGGATGCGGTCGCGGGCCAGCACCTGCAGGTCGCCGGTGCGCGGGTCCTGCGGCAGGTAGCCGACGTTGCCCGAGGTGGTGACGGTGCCCGCGGCGGGCAGGCCCTCGCCCGCCAGCACCTTGGTCAGCGTGGTCTTCCCCGCGCCGTTGCGGCCGACGAGACCGATCTTGTCGCCCGGGTTGACCCTGAAGGACGACTTCTCGATGAGCAGCCGCGCGCCCGCGCGCAGCTCGATGTCACTGGCGATGATCATGATTGGACGAACACTCCCGGGCTAGGAAACGAGGGTTGGGGCGTGCTTGCGCCGGTCAATCGGGAGTGTGCATACAGATCAGTGTATGGCCCCAGGCGGGAGCCCCACCTCAGGTCAGCCCTCGGGCAGTACGACTTTTGAATCGACTCAAACGCGAGGGGCGTCCTCTGCCGGGTCACCGGGCAGCCGGGTGGCGGCGCTCGCCTGCATGCCGTCGAGCATCAGGTGCAGGAAGCGCACCGGCTGGGCGGCCACGTGCGCGGGCAGATCCGCGGGATGACAGACGAAGAGGTTCATCAGCGACACCACGTCCTCGGTGTCGACGTCGGCGCGCATCCCGCCTTCGGCCTGGGCCCTGCGCACCAGCTCGTCGAGCCCTTCCAGCCAGCGCCTGCGCGTGACGGCGAACTCGGCCATGTCCAGGAACGTCTCGTCGGGCAGCTCGGCGAGCGCGGTGGCGAGCGCGGCCCTGCCAGGGTTCACGGCCCACAGGACGAAGCCGCGCAGCCCGCTCCAGGCGTCGGGCGCGTTCTCCGCGGCCTCACGCAGCGCCTCGGCCAGGGAGTGGACGTAGTGCTCGCCGATGGCCGCGATCAGCGCGTTGCGGTCGGGGAAGCGGCGGTAGAGGGTGCCGACGCCGACGCCCGCGCGGCGGGCGATCGCCTCCATGGGCACTCCGACGCCGCGCTCGGCCATGACGGCGGCAGCCGCTTCGACGATCTTGTCCAGATTCCGCCTGGCATCCGCGCGCACGTACGACTCCAAAGTGGACGAACAGATTCCGGTTAGTGTACCGTCCAGCCAACCGGAATCCGAGCTTCCGCTTAGGAGACATGATGATCGTGGTAACCGGCGCCACCGGCTCGATCGGCAGGGCGCTCATCGACACGCTGCGCGGCGAGGAGGTCGTGGCCGTGGTGCGCCGCCCCGTGGACCTCGGCTGCGAGTACGTCCTGGGAGACTTCGACCAGCCGGAGACGATCGGGAAGGTGCTGTCGGCCGGCGACCGGCTGTTCCTCAACAGCTCCCTCTGGCCCGGGGTCGTCGCCGCCCAGCAGGCCGTCATCGACCTGGCGCGGGAGGCGGGGGTGGCGCAGGTGGTGTCGGTCTCGGTGCGCGACGCCCGGCCGGGCGCGCCGCTCGGCGGCGGCCTCCACGGCGAGATCGACGCCCACCTCCGGCGCTCCGGCCTGCCCTGGTCGATCCTGGAGCCGACCGGATTCATGCAGAACCTGCTCGCCGACGTACGCGAGGGCCGCTTCTACGGCGCGTACGGCTCCGCCAGGGTGAACTACATCGACACCAGGGACATCGCGGACGTCGCCGCGGCCCTCCTGACACGTCCGGTCGGCGCGGACGCGACCTACGTGCTCACCGGCCCCGAGTCCACGACGCACGCCGAGATCGCCGCCGCCATCACCGCGGCCCTCGGCCGGGAGGTCTCGTACGTCGACCTGCCGATCCCCGAGATGGCGGCCCACGCGGAACGCAGGGGCTTCCCCGGGCCCACCGCCCTCGAGTTCGCCACCCTCATGGCGGAGATGGGGGACGCGCGCTGGTCGAGCCTCACCTCGACGGTCGAGGACGTCACCGGCCGTCCACCGCGCACCCTCGCCACCTTCCTCGCCGACCACGCCGCCGCCTTCCACCCCTAGGTGCGGCTGCGGGGGTGTCGTAGGTCGCCTTTGCGGTCATGGAGCCTTCGCCCCGGCCATACCTGTCAGGTACCGGCGAGGAGCTCCACGACCGGGGCGAACTGCTCGATGAACTGCGCGCTGACCGAGACGTAGGAGATGCCGAGCCGGTCCCTGCGGGCGCGCAGCGTGTTCGCCATCTCCTCGACGGTGCCGGTGAGGATGCCGTAGCCGCCCTTCGCCACGACCTCGCGCGGGTCGGCGCCGAGCTGCCGGGACAGCCAGGCAGGCAGTTCGTCGCCCACGGCCGCCAGGTTCGTGTTGATCTCCAGCTGGTCGAAGCGGTCGCCGGCCAGCTCGTGGAGCTCGTCCAGCTTGGCCGCGAGATCGTCCTCGGTCGCGGTGGCGGGCAGGCCGAGCGCGACGATGTCGGCCCTCTTCGCGGCCAGCCGCAGCAGCCTGGTGCCTGCGGCGGCGATGAGGACGGGCATGTCCTTGACCGCGTCGACGGTCTGCGCGACGCGGTCGATCCGCTGCGCGGGCGTGCCGAACTCGCTGCCGAGCGCGGCCGTCTCCTGCTCCGCGCCCGGACGGCCGGCGCCCAGCCCGAGCTCGAACCGGCCGCCGGAGAGTTCGTGCAGCGTCGTCGCCTCCCACGCCACCATGGCGGGCGTCCGGTAGGGGGAACTGGCCACGTACGTGCCGACGTGCAGGGTCGTCGTCACCGCGGCGGCGGCCGCCGTGGCGGCGAACGGGGAGAAGGTGTTGAGCGTGTCGGGGACCAGCAGGGTCGCGTAGCCCAGCTCTTCCGCGCGGCGGGCCAGGCCGGTCCAGGCCGCCGCGGTGGGAGCGCGACCTGCGACGGTGCCGAATCTGAACGGGTGCGTCATGCCTTCACCCTTCCGCGAACCGGCCGCCGCGGCATCGTCTGCGGGTACGGTGATCTCCTACCGCGGTCGGCGCAGGAGCGCCGCGCCCGGCTACTCCCCCGGCGGTACGCGGCCCCAGCCCCAGACAAGCCGTTCGTGCCGCCTCACCGCCGTACAGGGATCCTTGTCGTACTTGGCACATGCGTGAGCTCGCGCCGCGACAGCTGGAGAGCGGACCGCGCGCCGTGCTGTTAGTCGCTGGAGGAAGGCGTTCGGGGGTCAGGCCGCGGCGATCCACAGGTCGGGGCCGAAGACCTCGTAGTGGATGTCGCGGGGCGCGACGCCCGCGCCGATGAGCTGGGCGCGGAGATCGCGCATGAACGGCAGCGGCCCGCACATGTAGACGACGGCCCCCTCGGGGAGCTCGACGTCGGTCAGGTCCATCCGGCCGGTACGGGCGTAGCCGCAGTCGCCCTGCTCGTACCAGAAGATGCGCTCGGCCTCGGGCAGCGTGTCGGCGAGGCGCTCCATGTCCCTCCGGAGCGGGTGGCCGGTCTCGGACCGGTCGGCGTGCAGGAGCAGGACCCGCCGGGTGGCGCCGCTGCCGGCGAGGTGCTGGAGCATCGCGGTGATCGGGGTGCAGCCGATGCCGGCGGAGACGAGGACGAGCGGGGCGTCGCCGTCGTCGAGCGTCAGGTCGCCGTACGGTGCCGACAGGGTGAGCTCGTGGCCCTCCTTGACGGTGGCGTGCAGCAAGGTGGACACCTCGCCCTCGAGGGTGTCACCGCCACGGATCCGCTTGACCGTGATGCGGCGCATGCCGTCCTCGCCGAAGCCGGAGAGGGTGTATTGGCGCAGCTGGTGCACTCCGTCGGGCATCCGCACTCGGACGCTGACGTACTGGCCGGGCCGAGCGGGCAGGACGGGCTCGTCACCGAGCGGACGGAGCACTAGGGACATGGCGTCGGGTGTCTCCTCGTGCCGCTCGACGACCTGCCACTGCCGCCAGCGGTGGCCGTCCTGGGCGCCGGCCGCCGCGTAGATACGGGCCTCCATGGCGATCAGGGCGCCGGCCATCAGCCAGTAGACCTCGTCCCAGGCGGCGGCGACCTCGGGGGTGACGGCGGCACCGAGCACCTCGGCGATGGCGCCGAAGAGGTACTTGTGGACGATGACGTACTGGTCGTCGGTTACGCCGACTGCCGCGTGCTTGTGCGCGATCCGGGAAAGCAGGGCGTCCGGGCGCTCGTCGGGGTGCTCGAGCAGCATGCCGGCGAAGGCGGCGATGGAGCCGGCCAGCGCCCGGCGCTGCTCGCCGTTGCGCTGGTTGCCCCGGTTGAACAGGCCATCGAGCAGTTCGGGACGCTCGGCGAACATCGTCTCGTAGAACCTCGCGGTGATCGTGTCGAGCGACTCTCCGACGACGGGGAGGGTGGCGCGGATGACCTCCGCGGTTTCCACGGACAGCATGTGAACCTCCTGGTGCAGGGCAGCGCAGAGTCGGCCCCAAAAGAAATTGGAATCTCAAATACATATTAAGAGCCGCACCTGAGGCCCCTCTGCCGGGGGGCTACTCGGGGGAGGGCAGGGACAGCAGTGCCGGTCCGGTCGGCGAGGCCACCAGCGAGGCGATCGTCACGGTGTCGAGCGATGCGTAGAAGGCCTCCTG
The DNA here is from genome assembly GCF_040614375.1 of Nonomuraea sp. NPDC005983. Lineage (NCBI taxonomy): Bacteria > Bacillati > Actinomycetota > Actinomycetes > Streptosporangiales > Streptosporangiaceae > Nonomuraea > Nonomuraea sp. NPDC005983. Next base: position 3,779 of record NZ_JBEXUP010000121.1, on the reverse strand, counting down.
CGCCTGGCGGAGGGCCGCCCGCAGACGGCAGGCCGCGCGCAACGGGCAGGGCGGATCGTCCTCACAGCCGACCACGTCCCCGGCGACCTCCAGGCTGCGGACGACCTCACCGACGGACGCTGCACGGCCTCGTTCGGTGAGCTGGAGGCCGCCGCCTCGGCCGCGCCTGGCCTCCACCAGGCCCAGTTCGCTCAGGCGCGCCACCGCCTTGGCGGCATGGGAGTACGGCACCGCCACCATGTCGGCCACCACGCGGGTGGTCAGAAGCTCGTCCCGATGCGCCACGGCCAGCCGCATCACGATACGCAGCGAGATGTCGGTGAAGGCAGTCAGACGCATGTCATAACGGTAGGTGCTGTTGGACACCGGTCGCGAGCTCGCGACATGCCTGAAGAGGTGTCCAGGCGGTGGCTCTCGAACTCCAGGCGGATGAGCCGGCGCACGCCACCGAGGCGCCGGCCTGACACAGCTCAGCTCGTCGAGGAGGGCGGATCCACCACCCGGATCCGGACCGCCCGGAACTGCTTCGGCGCCTCCTTCAGGACCGCCAGCTTCGGGTCCGGCACGACCAGGAACGGCTCCGCCTCCAGGGCCAGCAGCGGCGCCATCCGGTGGTCGGCGCGCAGCGCGTCCACCGCCCTGCGGTCGCCGCCGAACACGACGGCGTCCAGGCCGGCGTCCGGGTCGGCGAGGTGCGGCGACAGCACGCGCAGCGCAGTCTCCGCCGCCGCCTCGAACGCCTGGCCCGCCTGGTTCTGCCTGCGCCTGGCGAAACGCTGCTGGGACCAGCCGCCCGCCGCCGTCCGCCCCTGCACCAGCCGGGACCCGACCTTGGACGCCACCAGCCCGTCCCCCTCGAACACCCCGGCCGCGTACCCGCCGAGCCGCACCAGGACGACTCCCACGCGCCGTTCGGCGGCGGCGTGCGCGACGAGCCGGGTGACGTGCGGCGGTCCGGGCTTCATCGGCGGAAACGGCACGTGCAGCTCCGCCACCGCCCCGTCGGCGGCCACCAGCCGCACGACGCGGGAGTCACCGGACGCCTCGAACGGGCCGTGCCGCCCGGCGAAACCGTCGATCCACGGATGGACCCTCTCGGGCACCACCGACACCCACCGCCCGCCCCCTTTGGCGGGTCGCCCACTCATGCGGGAAGGCTAACCCACCCCCGATCCGGCCCGGTCGAGCGCACCGGCATCACGTCGGCTGCCACTGCGAGAACGGCTCCCGCACGTCGTGGGGCGAGTGCGCGAGGGCGGCGGGGTCGGGATCAGCCGCCGTGACGTACGGGAGGTGGACGACGAGGTCGAAGGCGTCGAGCGGGCTCTGCTCGGCGTAGTAGGCGCCGACTCCGGCACGCTGCCGGGAGGCGGCCCGGACGGTCGTGGCGTCGGCCGGCGACAGCCGCCGCAGGTCGGTCGCGAAGGGTCCGTCGTGGCTCGCGGCCATGAGCGCCTCGAGGCTGCCGGGCTCGGGCTCCTCCATGGCCGTGAAGAGTTCGCCGGTGTAGAAGCCGGCCCCTGTGTTGAGGATTTGACCGGTCCCCGAGGTCGTGCCGATGACGAGATAGTCGCCGCCCAGCCGGTCGGCGAGGTGCATGCCCATCGAGGTCATCGCGGGCATGCCGGGGAGGGTGACGGGCCGGCGTTGGATGTGGCCGTTGTGTGCGGCGAGGACGATCCGGCCTTCCCTGCGCAGGATCCACTCGACGGTGTCCGCGATCTCGGCGTCGCGGGTGACCATCGCCGCCGGGTGGTCGCCGCGGGCCAGCTCCCGGACGACGGCGTCGAGGGTGACCGTGACGCGCAGCGAACGGAGCGCGCGCTCGTAGGCCTCTGCGGTGGTCCGCCGAACGTAGTCCAGGCGCCGGCTCGTCAGGCGCGCGGTGAGACCGGCGAGGCCCGCCGTGAACGCGTCCTTGGCCTCGGGTGCGAGGTTCCCGTACGCGGCGAGGGCCGCGGGCGCGGAGAACGCGGACGGCGCCGCGAAGGCGGAGGCCGTCTCCCGGATGCCCGGGTCGACCCGGAAGCCGGGATCGGCCTCGGCGAGGTAGGCGAGCACGGCGTCCAGACCGGGCAGCGGGGACACCATCGAGCCGGGCAGGTCGATCCCGTAGAACCCGGCAGGGTGCGCGGCGGTGCGGTTGTGCTCCCGCATCCACTCCAGCTGGGCGCCCATCTGCGTCCACAGCCCCATCAGCGACGTCATGCCGTTCGCCATGACCCGGCCGAGGTCGTCCTCGCCGCCTCGGACCCAGTTGTCGACCTGCCGCCCTTCGACGAAGCCGGTCTCCATCGCGTAGGCGCTGAACCCGTGCCGCTCGACCAGGTAGCGCAGCAGACGGTGGCGGAGTTGGAAGAACTCGCGGTTGTAGTGCGCGCTCTCACCGATCGCCACCACTCGCGCGTCGCCGATCGCCTGGTCCAGCCAGGCGAGGTCGTCGAGTGGCCCGGTCGGATCGAGCGTGCGCAGCGGCATCACTGCCTCGTCGCTCAGCCGGACCGTCGGAGTTTTGCCGGTCATCTCAAGACCTCCGTTTGCTTTCCCAATTTTGGGGACGGTACCAGATATGGGAATGTATGGGGATGGACACCCTCGAACTGCTCCTGCACCCGGTCCGGCTGCGCATCGTCCACGCCATGTCCGGCGGGCACACCCGCACCACGTCCGACCTGTGCGCCGGCCTGCCCGACGTCCCCAAGACCACCGTGTACCGGCACGTCGCCCTGCTGGCCGAGGCGGGAGTGCTCGAGGTCGCCGACGAACAGCGCGTCCACGGCGCCGTCGAACGCCACTACCGGCTACGCCGCGAGCGGACGATGATCGACGCCGACGCGGCCGCGTCGATGTCCCTGGACGACCACCGCAGCGGGTTCGCCGCGGCCATGGCCGCCCTGCACGCGGAGTTCAACGCCTACCTCGACCGGGACGGAGCCGACCCCACCGCCGACTCCGTCGGCTACCGGCAGGGCACCGTCTGGCTCAGCCCCGAGGAACTCGCCGAGATGGTCGAGGTGCTGCGCGACGTGGTCGTGTCCAGGTCGCGCAACAGACCCGCGCCGGGCCGCAGCCCCCACCTGCTGAGCGTGATCCTCTTCCCGGCGGACCAGGCCGGGCCCGACCCGCAGGCCGGCCACCGCCCGTGAACCCGCGCACGGCCGCTCCCGTGCGGAACCTCCACCAGCGAGTCCGGACACGGCGACGCCGCACCGGTAACGGCCGCGCCCGCGCACCCCGCCCGCGTGGTCCTCGACTGCGACCAGGCGGCTGCCCGCATTCCCCACCTGCGGAGTGGAAAATTGGGCGGGAAATGTCGGTGAACTTCGTTTCGCAGGCCTTCTACCGAGGCCGGAACGCCCCCATCATCGCAACGTGTCCCTCACCGGTCCCGTAGTGGATCTCGACACGGGAGCCGTCATCGCCCGCCCCGCCATCGTGGACTCCTCCGGCTACCTCCGCGCGGCGCCGCTGCCGATGGTGCTGGACCTGCCCGTCCACGTGGTGCTGTCCGGCGCCGGCGCGCTGGCGCCGCTGCACGAGGCGCTCAGGAGGTCGGCCAGGCATCCGCGCGAGGCCATCCTGCTGCTGACGGGCCCGTTCGGGCAGGCCGACCGCCCGATGATCAAGGTGCAGCTCGACGGGCTGCGCAATCTGGGCTACCTGCTGGGGTTCGCCGGGCTGGGAGCGGAGAGCGTGCCGCTGGACGTGATCGCGGACGCCGCACCGTACCTCCTCGCCCTCGCGCCCGAGGTGGTCGCGCGGTTCCCGCGCGACCACCG
>NZ_JBEXUP010000120.1:0-26110 GCF_040614375.1 Nonomuraea sp. NPDC005983 | reverse complement strand
GTGGCGAACAGCGGGCCGCGTGGGCCGATCGATCCGCCCGCGGAGCCGCCCGCCAGCGGGCCGCCCGCGGCCGGGCCGGCGAGGCCCGCGTCCATGGCGGCGTCGAAGCCGGGTGACATGGAGCGGAAGGCGGCCATGGGCGCCGCCTGCGCCATGAAGCCCGGCGCCATCGGCGGGTTCGCGGGCAGCTCCCAGCCGCTCGGCGGCTCCACCGGCTGGATGACGCGGTGCTCGGGCTCGCCCTCGGCGACCTGCCTGGTGTCCACCGCGACGTACGCCGTGAAGCGGCACAGCACGCCGAACTCCAGCGAGGTCCGCACGATCTGGGCCTCCAGCTCGTGCTCGCCCATGGCGTACCGGTCCTCCAGCTCGCGTAGGTGGGCGCGGGCCCAGACGGCGCGGATCGCCGGACTGTCCACGACCATGCCGGTGACCTGCTGCTCCCACGGCGTTCCCGCGGCGGCCAGGCCGCGGACCGTCACCGCCGAACCGTCGCGGTAACGGCCGTGGACCCGCAGCGGGACGCCCGGGAACAGCGACCCCAGGTGGGTGACCGTGCCGGGCTCGACGTCCAGCCCCTTCAGCGACAGGTCCGTGACCAGCGGGGCGCCGATGCGGCGGTGGATCTGCTCCATGGCCGCGTCCAGCCGGTCCTCGGACTCGACCAGCTCGCAGCGTCCCGCGCCCAGCCCCGCCAGCCGGCCGAGGAAGCCGGCGTTCACCGCCCGGTCGATGCCGACGGCGTGGACGCGCATCGCCGACAGCGCGCCCCCCGTCTGCTCCAGGATCTGGTCCTCGTTGCCCACCTGCCCGTCGGTGACCAGCACCAGGACGCGATCCCTGGAGGAGTCGCCGAGCAGCCCGACGGCCTGGCGGAGCGGCTCCAGGAGCTCGGTGCCGCCACGGGCGTCCACCCTGGCCAGGTGCTCGACCGCCTGGTAGCGGTTGCGGTCGGTGGCCTCCCGCAGGCCGTCGTCGAAGGGCTGCTCCACCACCGAGTCGAAGGTCAGCACCGCGAAACGGTCGTGCTCGGTCAGCGTGTCGACGATCCGCGCGGCGGCCCGGCGGGCGGCGACCATCTTCCAGCCGCCCATGCTGCCCGACCGGTCCAGCAGCAGCACCAGGTCGCGCGGCGTGCGCCGCGACTCCAGTGCCGGCGGCACCACCGTCAGCGCGAACGTGCCGCGCCCGTCGAGCTGGAGCGACGTGGACGCGTCGAACGACATCCGCAGGACGAAGTCACGGTCCAGCCGCTCACCGGGACGCAGCCGCACCGTGTGCCCCTTCTCGTCCCCCTCCTCCTCCACCACGTGCAGGCTGGAGGCCAGCTCGCGCAGGTCGAGCCCGGCGGGGTCGACCGTCGCCGACAGCGAGAGCCGCACCGGGTCGGGGAAGCCGGGCAGCAGCACCGGGGGAGTGACGCGCGAGGCGTCGGGCACCGCGTCGGTGTCGGGCGCGACGCCGCCACCGGCCGGGGGCCCGTCGATCGGGCTGCCGGGGATGTACCGCGGCGCGACGACCAGCGGGAACCGGAACGTCGCGGCCCCGTCCTCGTACGGGAGCGGCTGGCTCAGCGTCAGCCGTACCGAGACGCGCTCGCCGGGCAGCAGGTTGCCCACCCGGATCGTGAACACGTCCGGGCGGTCCTCCTCGGCGATCGCGGCGCGCCTGCCCTCGCGCAGGGCCTGGTCGTAGTCGGCCCTGGCCTGGCCGCGCTCCTTGAGCACGCCGTCGATCACCCGGTCGTCTGCCTCCATCCGGAAGGCCGTCACGGCCGCCCTGTCGGGCAGCGGGAAGACGTAGGTGGCCTCCAGCGTGACGTCGAACGGGTTGCGGAAGCCCTGCGTCACCTCGACCCCGGCGATCAGGCCGGAGATGTCGGCCTTGACGTCGACGCTCTCCAGCGGCAGGTTGCCGCGCTCGGTCCGCAGCGCCCCGAACCCCGAGTCGGGCACCGGCAGGCACCGGGCCGGCTCGAGCGAAGTGATCTTCATACCAGCTTCCTCTCTACGAGCACCGCGACCAGCGGCGCCGCCGCGGCGAGCACCGCCTGGACGTCGTCATCGGATGGGGAGCGCCCGGCGCCGTCAACGACGATCCGTACCCCGTCGCCGAGCCGGACGCCCCAGATCGCACCGGCTCCGCCGCCGCCCGCCTCGGGCGCTCGGTCCACCAGGGCGCGCGGCTCCCGGTGCGGCCGGCCGTCCGTACCGCCGGTGAGGGGCCCCGTCTGCGACGCGTTCTGCTGCCCCGCCTGCGCCAGGGGGACGTCTTCATGGCGGACCGTCAGCGCTCCGGCGCGGTGCGCAGCCCGCTCGCCGGGCCGCTCGGCCCAGAACCGTTCGCGGGGAGCCTCGCCGGGAGCGGACGGGACGGTGCTCGGTGCGGTGCTCGGTGCGGTGCTCGGTGTGGCGATCCCGGTGCGGGCAGGGGGCAGGTGGGCGGCGTCCTCGAGCATCGCGTCCGTCGCGCCGGTGAGGGCGGCCTGGACGTCGGCGATCGAGTGCCCCGCCGCCTGCAGCCGCTTGACGGCCACCAGCTGCAACAGGTGACGCCTGCCGTACTGGGCGACCCTGCCCCGCCTGGCCAGTGGCGGGTCGAGGAGGCCGATCGTGGTGTACCACCTGATCAGGCGCTCACCCGGCACCTCACGGACCCGGCCGTTGACCGGCTGCGCGTGCGCGCGCAGCGCCTCGGCGGCGCGTTGCGCCAGCTCGCCGATGGTCCAGGTCTCGTTCATACCTTCACAATGACACTGTCATTGTTACAGTGTCAACCGGAAGAATCCGGGCAGAGGTGGGCGTTGTCCCAAGAGGACAGTGAGGTCAGAACGACGGGGAGGTAACACGTCATGGCTACGATCACCGGTCCGCTTTCTGGCGACGCCAAGAAGACCGTCACGGAGGCCCTGCAGGGCGCCCTGGTGGATCTGATAGATCTTTCACTCGCGGGAAAGCAGGCGCACTGGAACCTGATCGGCGCGCACTTCCGCCCGATCCACCTGCAGCTCGACGAGGTGGTCGCGCTGGCGCGCGAGCACGCCGACACGGTCGCCGAGCGGGCCGTCGCGCTGGGCATCAACCCCGACGGCCGCTCCAGCACCGTCGCCAAGTCGACCAGGCTCCCGCAGCCCGAGTACGGCTGGATCGAGGACGGCAAGGTCGTCGCGCGCATGACCGACACCCTCGACGGCATCGGCAAGCGGATGCGCGAACGCGTGCGGGCGACCGAAGAGCCCGACCCTGTCACCCAGGACATCCTCATCGCCGTCTCTCAGGACATCGACAAGCAGCGCTGGATGTTCCAGGCCCAGCTCTGAACCATCCGGAAGCCCGGGACCACTCGCGGTCCCGGGCTGCTCCACGTCCTGGGCGGCTCGTCCGGTGCGGCTCGCCGGCGTAAGCAGGACGTAAGAGGTGATCATCTCCTGGCGATCTACCGTGCGTGGGTATGACCGACCGCGTGCAACTCGTCGTGCTCGCCAAGCGCCCAGTCCCTGGCAGGGTGAAAACTCGGCTGACCCCGCCCTACACGCCGTCCGAGGCGGCCGAGCTGGCCGCCGCGGCCCTCGACGACACCTTGCGCGCCGTCGCGGCGACCCCGGCCGCCGACCGGGTGCTCGCCCTCGACGACGTCCGGCAGGGCCCGTGGGGCGGGCGCGCACGGGGGTTCGGGGTGGTTCCGCAGCGGGGGGACGGGCTGGACGAGCGGCTGGCATGGGCGTTCGAGGACGTCTACGCGCGGCGGCCCGTCCCCGTGGTGCTCGTCGGGATGGACACGCCGCAGCTCACCCCCGCCCTGCTCCAGCGGGCGGCCGTCGCGCTGCGCGGGTACGACGCCGTGTTCGGGCCCGCCACCGACGGCGGCTTCTGGCTGCTCGGGCTGCGGCGGCCCGATCCCGCGCTGCTGCTGGGCGTTCCCATGTCCAGCCCCGGCACCGGGCGCGCCCAGCTGGGGCGGCTGCGCGAGGCCGGCCTGGACGTGGCTCTCCTGCCGTCCCTGACCGACGTGGACGACGCCGCCGACGCCCGCCTGGTCGCCGGGCTGGCCCCGGGCACCGGCTTCGCCGCCACGCTGACCCGGCTCGGTACGGGAGCGGCCAGGTGATCGGCCCGCTCTACGCACGCTCACTCGCGGGGGCCGCGATCGAGGTCGAGTACGCCGACGGACGCCGCCACCGCCTGGACGCCACCCGCTGGCTGGAGCCGATCGACGGCGACGAGGTGATGCTGGCGCGGTGCGCGCGGCCCACGCTCGACGTCGGGTCCGGCCCCGGGCGGCTCACGGTCGCGCTCACCCGGCGGGGCGTGGCCGCGCTGGGCATCGACATCACCCCGCACGCCGTGCGGCTGACCCGCCGCGCGGGCGGCCTGGCCCTGTGCCGGGACGTCTTCGACCAGGTGCCCGGCAGCGGCCGCTGGTCCACGGTGCTGCTGGCCGACGGCAACATCGGGATCGGCGGCGACCCCGCCGCCCTGCTGCGCCGGATGCGTGAACTGGTCAGGACGGGAGGCGAGGTGGTCGCGGAGGTCGCCCCTCCCGGCACGCCGAGCGCCGTCGACCGCGTCCGGCTGCGCCACGGCGCCGTGACCGGAGCCTGGTTCTCCTGGGCGACGGTCTCCCTCACGGACCTTCCCGCGCTGGCCGGCTCCACCGGCTTCGTGATCATCCACCGTGAGGAGTCGGCGGGCCGCTGGTTCGCCGCCCTCCGCTGACAGCGGTCACGTCGCCGCGCGCCGCGGCGCGGTTCCATGAGACGCTCTGGACATGCCGCCGACGCCGCCGAACGGCGTCGGCGGGCCGGGGCGCCTCGATGGGTGCTGCTGGTCTGGTCGGTGTGCGGCGGTTGCGAGGGGCTGGTGGCCGCGGGTTTGCGCAGAGTTTGATCTCCCGAGCCCCTGCCATTCATGTCGGTGCGGTCGACTGGCGTGGCGACTAGAGGGAGGCCCACGATGTCCCACAAGACTCTCCTCCGCACGGGCCCGCTCTGGGAGGGCGCGGAGAGCCCGTACGGCCCGATCCGGACGCCGGACGCCGACGGTCTGGCCCTGCCCGGAGGCTTCACCGGCAGGGTGGTGGCGCGCTCCGGTCGCAAGGTGGCCGGGCTCACCTGGCACGCCGCCCCCGACGGCGGCGCCTGTTTCCCCGACGGCCCCGGCTGGATCTACGTGTCCAACTCGGAGCTGCCGCTGCTCGGCGGCGCGGCCGCGCTGCGGTTCCGGGCCGACGGCTCGGTGGGCGACGCCTACCGCATCCTGTCGGGCACCGATCTGAACTGCGCGGGAGGCGCCACCCCGTGGCACAGCTGGCTGTCCTGCGAGCTGGGGCATCGGGGCCGCGTCTTCGAGTGTGACCCGTACGGCGTTCGCGCCGCCCGTCCCCGCCTGGCGATGGGGCGGTTCAAGCACGAGGCCGCCGCCTGCGACCCCGACCGCGAGGTCGTCTACCTCACCGAGGGCGAGCCCGACGGCTGCTTCTACCGCTTCAGGCCCGGCGACTGGGGCGACCTCACCGAGGGCACCCTCGAGGTGCTGTGCGTCTCCGGCGACTGGCGGCCGGTGCCCTCTCCGGCGGCGCTGCTCAAGGCGTCCCGGCACCAGGTCGAGGACGCCCGCCACTTCGATGGCGGCAACGCCTGCCACTACGCCGGCGGGGTCTGCTACTTCACCACCAAGGGTGACGGCGGCCTGTGGGCGTACGACGCGGAGGCGTCCACGCTCGACCGCGTGTACGACGACGTCCGGGCGATCACCGCCGCGCCCTCGGGCGACCTGTACGTGGCCCGCGAGACGACGGAGATCCACGTCATCTCCCCCGACCGGTCGGTGACGCCTTTCTGCGTGCTCGACGGGCACGCGGGTGCCGAGCTCACCGGCCTGGCGTTCTCGCCCGACGGCGGGCGGCTGTACTTCTCCTCCAAGCGCGGGCGCACCGACGGCGACACCTTCGAGGTCGCGGGCCCGTTCCGCCCTTAGCTCCACGCCCCGGCCCCTGACTGCGAGTCAGCTCAGGTAGCGCAGCAGCATGACCTTCAGCTCCGCCACCAGCTCGGCCGCCTGGCCGGGCCGCTGAACTGGTGGCCTAGAGGTCGCGGGCCCAGATCTCGTCGGTGATCTCGATCCCGTTCTCCGCGCCTTTCTGCTCCGACTGCATCACGAACCCGGCCGCCTGGTAGATGCGTCGCGCGCTCACCAGGCAGCTGCGCGTCCACAGCTCGATCCGCTTGTAGCCGCCGGCCTTGGCGTGGCGTACGCACTCCTCGACCAGCCGGCCGCCGATGCCGAGCCCCCTGGCGAACGGCTCGACCAGCAGGATGCGCAGCTTGGCGGTGGTCTCGTCCTGGTGCATAAGGAAAACGCAGCCGGCGCGCTCGTCGCCGACCTCGGCGATCCACCCCGTGTCGCGCGCCGGGTCGAACTCGCCGACGATCCGTGCGACGAGCTGCTCGAACTCGATGCCCCAGCCCTGCTCGCGGCTGTAGAGCTCGGCGTGCCGGAAGACGACCCAGCCGAGGTCGCCGACGCGCGGCGGCCTGATGACGTACAGCTCGCGCCGGTCGGCTTCGCCGAGCAGGCTCCTGATCGTCGTCATGCTGCTGACCAGCCGCTGCTGGGCCTCGTCCGCGAGCCCGTCGAGGAGCCGCCCGACCTCCCTGGCGGAGCCGGCGTCGAGCCCGGAGTAGGTGGCGATGCCCGCCTCGCTCAGCCGTACCACCTGCTTGCGGGCGTCGGTCGCCGAGCGCTCCCTGGAGACCAGGCCGTCGGCCTCGAAGCGGCTCAGGATCCGGCTCAGGTAGCCGGCGTCGAGGTCGAGCAGGACGCGCAGGTCGCCGGTCTCCATCGGCTCCGCCTGGGCCAGCTCGAACAGCACCCTCGCCTCGGTCAGCGAGTAGGGGGAGTCGTGCACGCCGGCCTGAAGGACGCCGATGAACTTGGTATAGAACCGGTTGAAGGCCCTGACCTCGGCGACCCTTGCCTCTGTCAACGAATTCATTGCCACAGTCAAGCATGAGAGGATGCCTCCTGTGAAGCACCCCCTCTACATCGGCGGATACGGCCCCGGCATCCTCACCGCCGGCGGCGAGCTGACCCGCGTCGCGTCCCCCTCGTTCCTGGCCGCCCACCCCTCCCTGCCCGTGCTCTACGCGGCCGGCGAGCTGGCCCGCGGCCGGCTGACCGCGTTCACCGCGTCCACCGCGGAGGGCGGGCTCGCGCCGCTGGACGAGCGCTCCAGCGAGGGCGACAGCCCCTGCCACGTGGCGGTCGACCCGTCGGGCACACTGCTGGCGGCCGCCAACTACGGCGACGGCTCCGTCAGCCTGCACCGCCTCGACTCGCGCGGCGCGTTCACCGGCGAGCCGATCGTGCTGCGCCACGAGGGCTCAGGGCCGGTCGCCGACCGCCAGAAGGGCCCGCACGCCCACCAGGCCGTCTTCCACGACGGCCTGCTGCACGTCTCCGACCTGGGCACCGACGAGATCCGCCGCTACACCCTCGACGGCGAGCCGCTGCCGCCGCTGAAGCTGCCGCCCGGCACGGGCCCGCGCCACTTCGCCTTCTCCGGCTCCCGGCTGTACGTCGCGGGCGAGCTCGACGGCACCGTCACCGCCGTCGACGGCGACGAGGTCGTGGGCGTGCCCGCCTCACGGGCCGGGGGCGTGAACCACCCCTCGCACCTGGAGCTCGCCGGCGACCTGCTGTACGTGGCCAACCGCGGCCCCAACACCGTCTCGGTGCTGCGCGCCGACGACCTTCAGCTGGTGGCGGAGGTGCCTTCGGGCGGCGACTGGCCCAGGCACTTCGCCATCGACGGCGACCGCATGTACGTGGCCAACCAGGAGTCCGACGCCGTCGCCGTGTTCGCGCTCGACGACGGGGTGCCCCGGCCCACCGGCGAGGTGATCGAGGTGGAGCGCCCGGCCTGCGTGCTGCCCGGGTAATCAGTCGGTTAAGCCGGGGGCGCGGGGCGTCCGCGTCCGTGACGATGGCGGCTGTGCGCAAGACCCTCGCCGTCGTGGCCCTGCTGTTCACTGCGTGCAGCACCGCCCTGGCACTGCTGCTGTCCGCCTGCTCCGGCCCGGCGGCGCCCCCAGCCGATCAGCCCGCCGATCTGCCCGCCGATCTGCCCGCCAAGCCGTCCGCCGCGGCTTCCGCAGCCTCGCCCCAGGCTGTCGCGTCCGCGTCGGCCGCGCGGCAGGAGCCGTGGCGGATCACCAAGGAGGGCGGCGAGCACGAGATCGAGGGGTTCGCCGACCAGGTCAGCGTGCTGCCGGGGCAGCGGTTCCGGCTGCGCGTCTCCACCACCGCGCCGCGCTTCACCGTCCATGTCTTCCGGATGGGGGCGAATCCCGCCGAGGTGTGGGAGTCCGGAAAGCTTCCGGGGGTGCGGCAGGAGCCGCCGAAGACGGTCCAGGGCATGGTCACCGCCGCCCACTGGAAGCCGTCGCTCACGGTCGAGACCACCGGCTGGCGGGAGGGCGCGTACCTGGTGCGGCTCGACGCGTCCACCGGAGGGCAGCGGTACGTCCCGATCACCGTGCGCTCGGCGTCCACGGAGGGGCGGGTGGTGCTCGTCAACGCGGTCACCACCTGGCAGGCCTACAACTCGTGGGGAGGGCGGAGCCTCTACACCGGGCCCGGCGGGTTCGACGACCGCTCGCGGAAGGTCACCTTCGACCGCCCGTACGACACCTCGGGCGCGCGGCTCTTCCTCGACTTCGAGAAGGACGCCATCGAGCTGGCAGAGCGCAGCGGGGTGCCCCTCGCCTACCTGACGAGCCTCGACCTGCGGCCGGGAGTCCTCGACGGGGCCCGCGCGGTGGTGTCGCTGGGGCACGACGAGTACTGGTCGCCCGCCATGCGCGCCGCCGTCACCCAGGCTCGCGACCGGGGGGTGAACCTGGCCTTCCTCGGCGCCAACGCCGTCTACTGGCGGATCGGCCTCTACGGCCGGATGGTCGCCTGCGACAAGGAGACCCAGTGCCCGCTGTGGCGGGAGTCGAACCCGGAGAGCTCACTGGTCGGGCAGATGTACGACTGCTTCCCGGCCGAGGCCGCCTACCTGGTGCGCCGGCCCGAGCACTGGATCTTCCGCGGGACGCACGGCAGGCGCTTCCCCGGGCTCGCGGGAGTGGAGACCGACAGGGTGGGGAAGGGGTCTCCCCAGCACGTCAGCGTGCTGGCCAGCTCGCCGGTCAACTGCGGAGGGCGGTCGACCGTCACCGACACCACCTACTACACCGCGCCCAGCGGGGCGGGGGTGTTCGCCTCCGGCACGATGCGCTGGGTGTGCGGGATGCGCGGAAAGCGGTGCGGCCACGGCGTGACCGACGCGGCCGCCGCCTTCACCCGCCGCGCGACGAGGAACATCCTGACGAGGTTCGCCAAGGGGCCGGTCCGGCCGCCTCAGCGGGTCAGTCCCTGCCCTCGCGAGTCTGAACGATCGCGTGGATCATGCTCTTGATCTCGCGCTCCGCGGGCTCCTTGGTGACGCCCAGCCCTGCCAGGGCGTCCACCACCGGGCTGTCGTCCAGCGAGAGCACGGCGAGCAGCAGGTGCTCGGTGCCGATGTAGTTGTGTCCGAGCCGCAGCGCCTCGCGCAGCGTCAGCTCCAGGACCTTCCGGCTCTGCGCGGTGAACGGCAGCAGCGCGGGCGCCGACTCGCTCGGCGGCCCGAGCACGGCGGTGACGGCGGCCCTGACAGACTCCAGGGGCGCGCCGAGCAGCACCATGGTCTTGGCGGCCAGCGCCTCGGGCTCGTGCAGCAGCCCGAGCACGAGGTGGCCGACGTCGATGTGGTCGTGTCCGGAGCCGAGGGCCTCCTCCTGGGCCTGGACGACCACGTTGCGGGCCCGCGGGGTGTAGCGGGTGTAGGTGCTCAGGTCGTCGGCGAGCGAACCGCCTTCCTTGGGGACGAACCGCTTCTGGGCCGCCTGCTTGGTCACGCCCATGCTGCGTCCGATGTCGGTCCAGGAGGCGCCCGCGTGCCTGGCCTTGTCGACGAAGTGGCCGATCAGGTGGTCGGCCACCTCGCCCAGGTGCTCGCCCAGGAACACCGCGTCGGTCAACTCGCCCAGCGGGTCGCCGTCGGGGTGGCGGCTCCTGATCGCGTTGATGAGGTCGTCGAGACGTACGTTTGATTCCATGCGTCAACCATAGGTTGACGAACGGCGATCGTCAACCGTGTGTTGACGCTGATGCCAGGCTCACCGCCGCGCGCCAGCGCTCGTAGGCGGCCTCGTCGCGCTCGCCCGGCTCGAACCGGCGATCCAGCTGCCATGTCTTGCGCAGCTCGTCGGCCGAGGCCCAGACGCCCGACCCGAGCCCCGCCAGGAACGCCGCCCCCAGCGCGGTCGTCTCCTGGACCACCGGACGCTCCACGACCGTGCCCAGCTGGTCCGCCTGGAGCTGCATGAGCAGGTTGTTGCCGCTGGCCCCGCCGTCGGCCTTGAGCACCGGCGCCGAGTCGCCCGTCATCGCCTCCACCACGTCCCGCACCTCGAACGCGATCGCCTCCAGCGTCGCCCTGACCAGGTGCGCCCGCGTCGTGCCGCGGGTGATGCCGGTGATCAGCCCGCGCGCCTCCGGATCCCAGTACGGCGCACCCAGACCGGTCAGCGCCGGGACGAACACCACGCCGCCGCTGTCGGGCACCGTGCGCGCCACCGCCTCGGACTCGGGCGCGGTCCCGATCAGGCCCAGCCCGTCGCGCAGCCACTGCACCGCCGCGCCGGTGACGAAGACCGAGCCCTCCAGCGCGTAGGTCAGCTCACCCGCCGGGGTCTGCCAGGCGACCGTGCTCAGCAGCCCGGCCTGCGAGCGGACGATCTCTCCACCGGTGTTGGTCAGGATGAAGGAGCCCGTCCCGTAGGTGCATTTCACGTCGCCGACGCCGAAGCAGGTCTGCCCGAACAGCGCCGCCTGCTGGTCGCCCGCCACACCGCTGATCGGCAGGTCGAGCCCGAGGAAGGCGCCGGGGTCCGTCCGGCCGAGCGGCCCGTAGTTCGGGACGATCTCCGGCAGCGCCTCCACCGGGACGCCGAACAGCTCGCACAGCTCCTCCTCCCAGCCGCCGGAGGCCAGCCCGTACAGCAGCGTCCGCGAGGCGTTGGACGGGTCCGTCACGTGCCGCGCCCCCGCCGTGAGCCGGGCGATGAGGTAGGAGTCCACGGTGCCGACCACCACGTCGCCCGACCGCACCCCGTCCCACGCCCGAGGGTCGTGCTCGGCGAGCCAGGTCAGCTTGGTGGCCGTGAAGTACGGGTCCAGGCGCAGCCCCGTCAGCTCGGAGACGCGCGGCTCGTGGCCCCGCGAGCGCAGCCGCTCGCAGATGCCCGCGGTGCGGCGGTCCTGCCAGACGACGGCGCGGTGCGGCGCGGCCAGCGTGCGCCGGCCCCACAGCACCGCCGTCTCGCGCTGGTTGGTGATCCCGACACAGCCGGGCGTGGACGCGGCCCCGGCCAGCGCCGCGGCGCAGGCGGCCAGCGTGGCCTGCCAGATGTCCTCCGGATCGTGCTCGACCCA
Organism: Nonomuraea sp. NPDC005983; assembly: GCF_040614375.1. Lineage (NCBI taxonomy): Bacteria > Bacillati > Actinomycetota > Actinomycetes > Streptosporangiales > Streptosporangiaceae > Nonomuraea > Nonomuraea sp. NPDC005983. The sequence goes on along the minus strand of NZ_JBEXUP010000120.1, from coordinate 14,588 downwards.
GCCGGGCTCGGGAAAGTGCTGGGCGAACTCCTGGTAGCCCCGCGACTCGATCCGCCCGTCCTCGGTCACCACGAGCGCGGTGACTCCCGTCGTTCCGGCGTCGATGGCCAACACACTCACTGAATCGCCCCTCGCTCCGCTCGCGTTTGGTCTAGACCACTGCCCGCGCGGGCGGGCACAATGCGATTCTGGTCGTGAAGCCCATCGGGAGGAACCCGCCATGCGTATTGGAGTACTCACCGGGGGTGGCGACTGCCCCGGTCTGAACGCTGTCATCAGGGCTGTGGTCCGCAAGGGGGTGAGCGCCTACGGGCACGAGTTCGTCGGATTCCGTGACGGCTGGCGCGGCCCGCTCGAAGGCGACACGATGCCGCTGGACATCCAGGCCGTGCGGGGGATCCTGCCACGAGGCGGCACGATCCTCGGCTCGTCGCGCACCAACCCGATCAAGATCGAGGGCGGCGTCGACCGCATCAAGGAGAACCTGGCGGCCACCGGCGTCGACGCGCTGATCGCCATCGGCGGCGAGGACACCCTCGGCGTCGCCAAGCAGCTCTTCGACCGCGACGTGAAGGTCGTCGGCGTACCCAAGACGATCGACAACGACCTGTCGGGCACCGACTACACCTTCGGCTTCGACACCGCCGTCAACATCGCCACGGAGGCCATCGACCGCCTCCACACCACCGCCGAGTCGCACCACCGGGCGCTCATCTGCGAGGTCATGGGCAGGCACGCGGGCTGGATCGCGCTGCACGCCGGAATGGCGGGGGGCGCGAACGTCATCCTCATCCCGGAGAAGCCGTTCGACATCGACCGCGTCTGCGAGTACGTCGAGTCGCGCTTCCGCACCCGCTACTCGCCGATCCTGGTGGTAGCCGAGGGCGCCCACCCGATCGAGGGCCAGATGGCGCTGCAGGCGGGCGAGCTCGACGCGTTCGGGCACGTCCGGCTCGGCGGCATCGGCGAGCTGCTGGCCAAGGAGATCGAGAAGCGCACCGGCAAGGAGGCCCGCACCACCGTGCTCGGCCACATCCAGCGCGGCGGCACCCCGACCGCGTTCGACCGGGTGCTCGCCACCAGGTTCGGGTTGCAGGCGATCGACGCGGCGCACGAGGGCGACTACGGCAAGATGGTCGCGCTGCGCGGCACCGACATCGTCCGCGTCGGCCTGGGCGAGGCGACGGCCGAGCTCAAGACGGTGCCGGTGGAGCGCTACGCCGAGGCCGAGGTCTTCTTCGGCTGACGTTAAGTGACTTGCAAGTGGCGGGCCGTACCTTCTTGAAGGGCGGGTCACCGCCACGAACCCCCCTCAGGGTACGGCTTGCGCCGCGGAGAGTTGGCGGCCCACCACGCGTCGCAAGCCGTACCCAGGGGGTTTCGCCTATCTCCGCCGGCCTCTCACGGGCATCCGCTGCTGCTGAACCGGTGGGGCGGGGTAGGTGAGCCGCTGCTCCTCGGTCGCGCGCCTGCGCATCTCCAGCCTGGCCACCAGCTCGGCGTCCTCGTGCAGTTCCTGCTCCGACGGCGACAGGATCACCATGAGCAGCATGGTCAGCGTGATCAGGCTGATCACGGTCATCAGCGGGACGAGGAAGTCGAGCGCGTCGGCCCCCGACACGACCCCGGGCTCGGGGTCGACCGTGACCATCATGGCGGCCATGCCGGTGTAGTGCATGCCGGAGACGGCCACGCCCATGACGAGCGCCGCCCCGGTGATCCAGATGGTCTTCTTGACGCGCAGCGTGAACCAGAGCGCGGCGGTGGCGGCCACGATGGCGATGACCACCGACAGGGCCACGTACAGACGGTCGTAGGCGACGTGCGCGGACATGTTCATCGCGTACATGCCCAGGTAGTGCATGCTGGCCACGCCGAGGCCCGTGAGCACGCCGCCGCCGAGCAGGGCGGGCACCCGGCCCTTGCCGTACGAGACCAGGAACAGCCCGGTGCCGACCACCACGACGGCGACGACGGCGGAGGCGGCCGTCAGCGGCACGTTGTACTTGATCGGCGTGCCGTCGACCGCGAAGCCCATCATGGCGATGAAGTGCATGACCCAGATACCCGTGCCGCCGATGGAGATGGCCCCGCCGATCAGCCACCGCATCCGGGAGGCGCCCTGCGAGGCGTGCGCCTGGGCGGTGAGCCGTAGTCCGAGCATCGACCCTATGCACGACATCAGGTATGCGAGGGCCGGTGTGAGGGGGCCCTGGGTGAAATGGTTAACAACGGACATATAACGACAATCCTTGCATTAGGGGTCCCCGGATTGTGCCAGGAGGGCTGTCCCATATGCATGGATATCTCGACTATCTGTCAACCTGTCAGTAGGCAACGTGAGAGATGCTCACAGATCGCGGTCAGCCCCCATGGGAACGTCCGCAAGGTGGCGGAGCTGGTGCGATGGGCGATCGAGTGACCGCCCGGCGCGGACTAAACTCAATGGGTCGCGGCGTTGGCCTGACCGCGTGCATTCCCCATACTTCCGGAGGTTCCACCATGACGATGTCTGCCCTGGGCGAGCCGTGTGTGCTGCTCAAGCTGGGCGAGATCGTTCTCAAGGGCAAGAACCGCGAGGTGTTCGAGCGCCGGTTGATCAGCAACATCCGCGAGGCGCTCCAGGACGTCGGCGTCAAGGTCGACGTGCGCAAGCGGCATGGCGTCATCGCCATCTTCCTGCCCGAGGGGGCCGGGGTCGAGCAGGCCGACGCCGTGGCCCAGCGGGTCGCCGACGTCCCCGGGCTGGTCTGGATCCACCGTGCCTGGCGCGTCGCCAAGGACCCTGACGCGGTGCTCAAGGCCGGCCTGGAGCTCGTGGGCGAGCGCGAGGAGGCCAGGAGGGGCGCGCGGTTCGCGGTCCGCTCACGCCGCCGCGACAAGCGCTTCCCGCTGCGCTCCAACGAGCTCGACCGGCTCGTCGGCGGGGCCATCAACGACGAGTACGGCCTGCCGGTCGACCTGCGAAACCCCGAGCTGACCCTGTTCATCGAGGTCGACAGGGACGAGGTGTTCGTCTTCACCGGCGGCATCCCCGGCCAGGGCGGCCTGCCGGTCGGCAGCAGCGGGCGGGCCCTGGTGCTCATGTCCGGCGGCATCGACTCGCCGGTGGCGGCGTACCGGATGATGAAGCGCGGGCTGCACGTGGACTTCCTGCACTTCTCCGGCATCCCGTTCACCACCTCCGAGTCGATCTACAAGGCGTACGCGCTGGTGCGCAAGCTCGACCGGTTCCAGGGGCGGTCGCGGCTGTGGGTGGTGCCGTTCGGCAAGGCCCAGCAGTCGATCCGCACGTCCGGCCAGGACCGCCTGGCGGTGATCGCGCAGCGGCGGCTCATGCTGAAGACGGCCGAGGAGGTCGCGCACCGCATCAGGGCGGGCGCGCTGATCACGGGCGACGCGCTCGGCCAGGTCTCCTCGCAGACCCTGGCCAACATCACCGCCCAGGACAACGCGGTCGACATGCCGATCCTGCGCCCGCTGGTGGGCTGGGACAAGACCGAGATCATGGCCGAGGCCAGACGCATCGGCACGCTGGAGATCTCCGAGCTGCCCGACGAGGACTGCTGCAGCCTGCTCGCCCCCAAGCGCGCCGAGACCAGGGCCAAGATCGCGGACCTGAAGCAGATCGAGAAGCGGCTCGACGCCGAGGAACTGGTGGTCCAGCTCGCCGACTCGATCCAGGAGTACACGCTCTGACCGCGGGCCCCCGAGCAGGCTGCTCGGGGGCGGTGCGGTTCTCGTGGACGGCCGACGCGGCGGCGGGAGAGAGTGGTCAGGCGGTGACCGCGGCCGCGGCGCGCTTGCCGAGCAGCGGCGGGAAGTCGTTCATGACCTGGGCCAGCTCACCCAGGTCCGAGCCGATCAGCGCCTGCGGGCCGTCGCACAGCGCCTGCTCGGGGTGCGGGTGCACGTCGATGATGACGCCGTCGGCCCCGACGCCGATGGCCGCCCGGGTCAGCGGCAGTACCAGGTCACGCCGCCCACCCGAGTGCGACGGGTCGACGATCACCGGCAGGTGCGACAGCCGCTGCGCCACCGGCACCGCCGACACGTCCAGCGTGTTGCGGGTGGCGGTCTCGAACGTCCTGATGCCGCGCTCGCAGAGCACGATGTCGAGGTTGCCGCGCTGCGCGATGTACTCGGCGGCCATCAGCCACTCCTCGATCGTCGCGTTCATGCCGCGCTTGAGCATCACCGGCCTGCCCGCCGCGCCGACCGCCTGCAGCAGCGCGAAGTTCTGCGCGTTGCGGGTGCCCACCTGGAGCATGTCCGCGTAGGACGCCACCAGCTCGACGTCGTGCGCGTCGACGACCTCGGTCACGATCGGCAGGCCCGTCTCCTCGCGCACGTCGGCCAGGATGCGCAGCCCCTTCTCGCCCAGCCCCTGGAAGGCGTACGGCGACGTGCGCGGCTTGTAGGCGCCGCCGCGCAGCAGCGTCGCGCCCGCCGCCTGCGCCATCCTGGCCGCCTCCAGCGTCTGCTGCGGCGTCTCCACCGCGCACGGGCCGGCGATCAGCGTGACGGTGTCGGGGCCGATCGGCACACCGCCCACGTGCACGGTGGACCGATCCGGATGGTTCTCCCTGCTCACCAGCTTGTACGGGGTGGACACGCGCATCACCTCACGTACTCCGCCCATGCCCCGCAGGTTGGCTGCGTCGAGCTGTGCCACGTCGCCCACCAGCCCGACGATCGTACGCTGCACACCCTTGCTCACGAACGCCTCCACTCCGGCCGCCTGGACGACCGCGACGATGGACGCGACGTCGTCTCCGGTGGCTTCCGGCCCCATCACGATGACCATGTGTCTCTCCCTTGGAAAACACAGAAGGCCCCGGGTCCTCCTGGACCCGGGGCCTTCGTTCGCCTGTCTGCTAGCGCAGCGTCAGATGGCGAACGGAGTCGGGTCCGTCGCCATACCAAAAGCTGATCGCGGTGCGCATAGACCGCAATACTACCGCACTCGACCCGCGCGCACCCCGGCGTGGCAGCGATGGCAGGATGGCTCAAGACCACGAGACCAGCGAGGGGAGTGATCGTGGAGGAGTCGCGCCTGCCTCCAGGCCAGTACGTGCCGCGCGGCCGACCCGTGATCCACTACGGCAGGGTGCCCCAGTTCAAGCCGGAGAGCTGGGACTTCCGCATCTTCGGGGCCACCGCCTCGGGCGAGGAGCACAGTTTCAGCTGGCCCGAGTTCGAACAGCTGCCCCACACCGACGTCCTGGCCGACTTCCACTGCGTCACCAAGTTCTCCCTGATGGGCAACGAGTGGCGCGGGGTGAGCCCGTCCGTGCTGCTCGCCGCCGTGCCGCCCGACGCGGGCGTCCGCCACGTGATGATCTGGGCCGAGTACGGCTACAGCGCCAACCTGCGGATGTCCGACCTCGCCGCGCCCACCACGCTGTTCGCGACCGAGCTCGACGACAAACCGCTCAGCCCCGATCGCGGCTTCCCGCTGCGCATCGTGGTGCCCCATCTGTACGCGTGGAAGAGCGTCAAGTGGGTGCGCGGCATCGAGTACCTGATCGAGGACCGCCGCGGATTCTGGGAGGAGCGCGGCTACCACAACGTGGCCGACCCCTGGCGCGAACAGCGCTACTCCTACCAGGAGGAGCCCGGCGAGGGGCCGCCGTAGCCCGGACGGTTGCCGGCACAAGCCTAGGGGAAGAACACGGGGCTCGGGGGGCGGAAACGCCGCGCCAACCAGTTCTGACATCGTCGAGTAGCCGTCCGTGAACGTACGGTAATTTTGATCGCGTGCAGTTGCGGTTCTCCCTCCTGATCGACCTCACCCCTGCCCAGCGGTTCGCGCTGGCACGGCCGTTCGGCTGCGCGCGTGCGTTGTTCGACGACGCGCTGCGGCCGCCCGCATGCTGACCACCGCATGGGTGGCCCTCTCCTGCCTGACCTTCGTCCTCGGCTACGCCCTCGCCCGGCGGCGCCCGGAGCCGCCGGAAGGCGCCTCGGAGGCCGAGGTGCCGGAAGGCGGCTGGAAGGGCGAGGCGACGTACGCCACCCTGCACATCGCCGCGCTGGCCGCCCCCGCGCTGCGCGCCGGGCTGCACCGCGAGTCCGCGCGCAAGGCCGTCCGGCACCTGCACGCCCTGCTCGGCACCTACGCGGTGGCGATCACCTCCACCGACGCCGCGCTCGCCTGGGACGGCCCCTGCACCGACGAGGTGCTCAGCTACGCCCGCGCCGTGCTCGGGTCCGGGCGGGCGCAGGTGTTCGCGGGCGAGCCGTACGACGCCGTCGTGGTGCCGCTCACCGTCGACGGCAAGATCGTGGGAACGCTGGCCGCCTTCGACGCGGAGTTGAGCGCGGCGCTGGTGCGCACCGTCACCGAGGTGGGCCGCTGGGTGTCGGGCCAGCTCGAACTGGCCGAGCTCGACTCGTCGCGGCGGCGGGCGCTGGAGGCCGAGATGCGGGCGCTGCGGGCGCAGATCTCGCCGCACTTCGTCTACAACGCGCTGACCACGATCGCGTCGTTTGTCCGCACCGACCCGGCGCGGGCCCGCGAGCTGCTGCTGGACTTCGCCGACTTCGCCCGGTACGCGCTGCACAGGGCGCACGACTTCACCACCCTGGCCGACGAGCTGACCTGCGTCGACCGCTACCTGCTGCTCGAACGGGCCCGCTTCGGCGACAAGCTGCGCTTCAGCGTGCAGGTGGCCCCCGAGGTGCTGCCGCTGCCCGTGCCCTTTCTCTGTCTGCAACCGCTGGTGGAGAACGCGATCAAGCACGGCATGGGCGGCAGGGGCGGCGGCGGCGAGGTGCGGGTGGTCGCCCGCGACGCCGGCCCCGAGGCGCACATCACGGTCGAGGACGACGGCACCGGGATGGACCCCGAGCACGCCAGGCGGATGCTCGACGACGACCCCAGGCGGGAGGGCGGCGGCATCGGCCTGGCCAACGTGGACGTCCGGATGCGGCAGATCTACGGCGAGGGCTACGGGCTCGTGGTGGAGACGGCGCTCGGGGCGGGCACCAGGGTCCGGCTGCGCGTGCCGAAGGCGAGACTCAGCTCTTCGTAGTCAAATCTTTACGGAACGTTGCCATGTCGCTTGTGGCCTCGGCGTGCATGCGGCAACGTGGACGCATGCTTAGGGTTCTGGCTGTCGACGACGAGGTGCCCGCACTGGAGGAGCTGGCGTATCTGCTGCGCCGCGACTCCAGGGTGGGGCACGTCACCACCGCGTCCGACGGTGTCGCGGCCCTGCAGGAGATGGTCCAGATGATCGGCGCGGGCGAGCGGCTCGACGGGGTGTTCCTCGACATCCGGATGCCCGGCCTCGACGGCCTCGACCTGGCCAGGCTGGTCGGCGGCTTCCCGAGCCCGCCCGGGCTGGTGTTCGTCACCGCGCACGACGACTGCGCGGTGCAGGCGTTCGAGCTGGAGGCCGTCGACTACCTGCTGAAACCGGTCAGGGCCGAGCGGCTGGCCGAGTCGGTGCGCAGGCTGGAGGCCGCCTCCGTGCCCCAGGCCGACCAGGTGCACGACGACGTGATCCCGGTGGAGCTGGGCGGGCGCACCAGATTCGTGCCGCAGCAGGCGGTCTGGTTCGCCGAGGCGAAGGGTGACTACGTCCGGCTGCACACCGGCGATGGCAGCTACCTGGTCCGGGCGTCCCTGGCCGCGCTGGAGCGGCGCTGGGCGGAGGCGGGGTTCATCCGCGTCCACCGCAGCACGCTGGTCTCCGCGCGGCACGTCAGCGAGCTGAGGTTCGAGGGCGGCCGGGTGCTGCTGACGGTCGGAACCGAGACCCTGCAGGTCAGCAGGAGGCACAGCCGGCAGGTCCGCGAGCAGCTCGTGCACCAGCACCGGGGCGCGATCTCCTGACCGCCTGTCCGGGGCCGGTTTCGGTCTCGTTCCATGCCGGTCGTCGCCGGTCGTCGCCGGTCGTCTTCGAACAGGCGGGTGTGAACGCGGGGGTGGCGGCCTCCTGTTCCCGCGCCGAACGGCGTGCGGGCCGACGGTTCGTCGTGATCGTGGCGATTTCCCTGGTCATACCCGGTCGGGTGACTTCGGGGGCCTGCGGGTGGCGACCTTGACACGCCTGCCGGAGGATCTTCGAGGCCTCCGGAATCGGCCGCTCGTCGTGGCGTACCGACCGCTCGTCGTGTCAACACTCTCCGTACAGCGATGACTACAGACCGTTCGACGAGCTGACCGTTAACGGGGTTTCGCCCACAAGATCGCAACCGTAGTGTTTCCGCATTGGAAAGCCACCCGGCGCATTGGGGGGACTGGGCCGGGAGGCTCACACGGGCCTGATGCGCCGGATCCACCGGTGACCCACGTGGTCACCGCGGTTGTCGGGCCCTCAACCGGGGGGTAGGGCCCGCCGGCCGGGTACGTGAAGGGGCGCCCGCTGTGGCCGCGAGTCCGGACCGCGATCCGGCCTTACGGGGGCGGCCGGATCGCGCGAGCGGGCGCCTCTTCACGTCGTTCACCCCAGCGGAGTTCACCCAGCGGAGTTCACCTCAGCAGATCCGCCCCGTCGTGCACCACGGCGCCGCCGATCACGGTGGCCGTCACCGCCACGTCCTTGATGCGGGTGGGCGAGATGGCGAGCAGGTCGTCCGACAGGACCACGAAGTCGGCCAGCTTGCCCCTGCTGAGCGTGCCCTTCAGGTGCTCCTCGTGCGCGGCGTGGGCAGAGCCGAGTGTGTAGGCGCGCAGCGCCTGCTCCACCGTGAGCGCCTCGTCCGGGTTGAACGGGGCGCCCGTGGCCGTCCGCTGGTTCACCAGGTCGTGGATGCCCAGCAGGGGAGCGCCCTCCACCACCGGGCAGTCGGAGCTGCCCGGCAGGACGATGCCCGCGTCCAGGAAGGAGCGCTGCCGGTAGCAGCCGCGCGAGCGCTCGGGGCCGAGCGCGGCCAGCATGCCGTCGCCGATCTCGGAGATGAACCGGCCCTGCGGGACGGGGATGACGCCGAGCTCGGCGATCCTGGCCACCTGGGCGTCGCTGGTGACCGCGCAGTGCTCGATGCGGTGCCTGGCGCCGGGGCGCGGCAGGCGCGCCTGGGCCTCGGCGTAGGCGTCGAGGACGACGTCGATCGCCGCGTCGCCGATGGCGTGCGTGGCGATCTGCCAGCCTGACGCGTGCGCCCGCAGGATGAACTCCCGCAACGCGGACGCCTCCTCCTGCAGGAAGCCCCTGTTGCCGGGGTCGCCCTCGTAGTCGCAGCACATGGCTGCGGTCCTGCCGATGAGCGAGCCGTCGGAGAAGACCTTGACCGGGCCGATGCGCAGCCGCTCGTCCCCGAGCCCGCTGCGGACGCCCAGGTCGAGCCCGAACTCCGAGCCGACCTCGTGCAGGCTGGGCGAGCCCGGCATCAGCGTGGCGCGCTGCGCGAGCACGCCCTGCCGGATCGCGGACTGGAAGTCGGCCACGTCCCACGGGCCGTTGCCCGCGAGGCCGACGCCGACGCCCGGCTCGGTGAAGCTGGTCAGGCCCTCGGCGGCGGCGAGCGCGCTCGCCAGCGCGAGCCCCTCGACGAAGTCGGCGTGCCCGACCGGGCGCAGCACCCGGTGGACGTGGTCCTGCGCCCGCTCGGCGAGCAGCCCGTCGGGCAGGCCGGCGGCGTCACGGCCGACCGAACCGCCGGGTACGTCCGGGACGTCCTCCAGGTGCGGGAAGCCCATCAGCGCGAACGCGGCCGTGCTGGCCACGCCCATGTGCCCGGAGGTGTGCTGGAGCCAGACCGGACGCCCGCCCGCCGCCCTGTCGAGCGCCTCCCGGGTGGGGTGGGCGCCTCCCAGCTTGTTCTGGTCGTACCCGGCGCCGCGCACCCACGCGCCCTCGGGCAGGGTGGCCGCCCGCTCGGCCACCCGCGCGTACAGCTCGTCCAGGGTGCCGGCCCGCACGTCCAGCTCGCGCAGCCGCTGGCCGCGCAGGCTCAGGTGGTGGTGCGCGTCGTTGAACCCGGGGACGGCGGGCGCCCCGCCCAGGTCGATCACCACGTCCGCGGGGACGCCGTCGATCTCCTGGTCGAGACCGGCGATCCGGCCGTTCAGCACGCCCAGCCGGGTGGCCGACGGGCGGTCCGCGTCCAGGGTGGTGAACCTGCCGTTGACGAACAGGATGTCGAGCCGCATTCAGACCTCCACGGAGACCGGCGCCTGGCGCCGGGTCGACAGCCGGTGCAGGCCCAGGACGCAGGCCATGGTGAGCAGGATGACGACCAGGTACTGGACGACGACCGCCCAGATGGTCCCGGTCGAGCTGAGCAGCGCCTGGGCGATCAGGGGCGTGGTGCCGCCGATCAGCGCGCCGCACAGCTGGTAGGACAGCGAGATGCCGGTGTAGCGGACCTTGGCGGGGAACGCCTCGGCCAGGAACCCGGCCAGAGCCGCGTACGACGAGCCGCTGAACACCACGCTCAGCGCCAGCCCGAGCGTCGCCAGCGCGGGCGAGCCGGTGCCGACCAGGAGGAACGTGATCGGCGTGCAGACGATCAGCGCGACGAACGCGATCAGCATGTAGCGGGCCGCGCCGAGCCGCTGGCCGAGCACCGCGCCGATCGGCTGGGTGACGAACTGGGTGATCGACACGATGAGCAGCACGTTCAGCATCGAGCCCTTGGTGATGCCGAGGTCCGTGGTGGCCCAGGACAGGATGAAGGTGTTGGTGAAGTACGCCGAGGCGATGCCGACGCCGCTGGCCCCGATGCCGAGCAGCACCAGCGGCCACGAGGTGCGGAACACCTCCGCGACCGGCAGCTTCACGACCTCGCGCTGCTCGCGCATCCGGACGAACTCCGGCGACTCCTCCACCCGCAGCCGGATGACCAGGCCGATCACCAGCAGCACCGCCGACGCCAGGAACGGCAGCCGCCACCCGTACGACAGGAAGGCGTCCTCGGGGAGCAGGCTGACCAGCGCGAACATGCCTGTCGCGAGGATCGACCCGGCGGGCGAGCCCTGCTGGGCGAACGCGGCGTAGAAGATCCGCTTCGGGCCGGCGTGCTCGGCCGCGATCAGCACCGCGCCGCCCCACTCGCCGCCGACCGCGATGCCCTGGACGAGCCTGAGCGCCGCCAGCAGCACGGGCGCGAGCACGCCCACCGACGCGTACGTGGGCAGCACGCCGACCAGCGTGGTCGCGCCGCCCATCAGCAGCAGCGTCGCGACCAGGGTGCCCTTGCGGCCGATCCGGTCGCCCAGGTGGCCGAAGATGACGCCGCCCAGCGGCCTGGCCAGGAAGCCCACCCAGAACGTGGCGAAGGACGCCATCACTCCGGCGGCGGGGCTCGCCTCGGGGAAGAACAGCTTGCCGAAGACCAGCGCGGAGGCGGTGCCGTAGATGTAGAAGTCGTACCACTCGATGGAGGTGCCGACGAAGGAGGCGATGCCCGCGCCGCGGGCGTTGGTAGAGCTCATGGGGGGTTCCCTAGGCGAAGTGATGGAGTTGGGCCAGCGGCACCTCGGTCGCGGGTGACAGGCTCACCTCGGCGCCGTCCACGAGGACGGGGCCGGGCTCGCGCGGCACTCTGACCTGCGGTGTCGCAGTATTTCTGGACATGTCGGCTCGGGTGAGGCCGCGGGCGTGCCTGATGGCCGCGTACCGGAGCCCGTCGGGCAGCTCGTCGCGGGCGTCCGCTGAGTCGAGCGCGTCACCCGCGACGAAGATCCGCGACAGCAGGCTCGGCGCGTCCCCCAGCGCGCCGAAGTACGGGCGGTAGGCGCGTGGCTGGGTCAGCCGGGTCGAGCCGGAGCCGCTGCCGGACACCCCGTGGGCGACGAAGCCGCCCTTGATCACCAGCTCCGGCTTCGCGCCGAACCAGGCGGGATGCCACAGCACGATGTCGGCCAGGCGGCCAGGCGTGAGCGAGCCGACCTCGTGCGCCAGGCCGTGCGCGACGGCCGGGTTCAGGGTCAGCTTGGCCAGATAGCGCAGGATGCGCGCGTTGCCGTCCGCCTGGCCCCCGGGGTCGCGCAGCGCGTTGAGATGGGCGAGCTGCCAGGTGCGGCGCACCGTCTCGGCGACCCGGCCCATGCCCATCGAGTCGGAGTTGACGATGCTGATGGCGCCCAGATCGTGCAGGACGTTCTCCGCCGCGATGCCGTGCGCGCGGACCCGGCTCCTGGTCACCTCGACGTCGCTGCCGATGTGCTGGTTCTGCCGGTGCACGGTCATCGTCATTGGGAACAGCTCGCCGACCGTGTTCGTCGTGTACGGGATCGTCGGGGTGGTGGAGGACGGCAGGATGTGCGGCTCGCTGAGGATCTCCAGCAGATCGGGGTGCCCGCCGCCGCCCTCCACGTGGTACGCGTGGACGGTGCGGCCGCGCGTCGCCGCGACCGTGTCGGCCAGGTAGCCCGACTCGTTCATCGAGTCTGAGTGCAGCGCCACCGGCAGGTCCGCGGCCTCGGCCACGTCCAGGCAGGTGTCGATGATGCGCGGCGTCGCCCCGAAGTCCTCGTGGATCTTGAAGCCGCCCGCGCCCGCCAGCACCGCCTCCTCCAGCAGCGTCCGCGAGCTGGACGACCCCCTGGCCAGGAACGCCACGTTCAGCGGCGTGCCGCGCCAGGCCGCCATCAGCGTACGCAGGTTGCGCGCCGGGTTGACGCCGACGTCCCACACCCCGCCGAGCCCCATGCCCACCACGGTCGTCACGCCGGACGCGAGCGCGGCCGGGGCGATCTCCGGCGAGGACAGGTGGACGTGCGAGTCGACGATGCCGGGCGTGGCGATCAGGCCCTCGCCGGGGACGATCGCGGTGTGCGAGTCGATGACCGCCCCCTCGATCGGGACGACCCTGCCGTCCTTCACCCCGATGTGCGTCTTGCGCACGCCGAGCACCGGGTCCATCAGCACCACCCCGGCGACCACCAGGTCCAGCGCCGACTCCCGGTCGCTGCGCGGGCTGGCGAGCAGCCCGTCGCGCAGCGTCTTGCCGCAGCCGCCCAGCAGCTCGTCCCCGTGCGGGACGTCGTCCCGTTCCACCTCGGCCCACAGGCAGGTGTCGCCGAGCCTGACCCGGTCGCCGGTCGTGGGGCCGTAGATCGCGTTGTACGTCTCGCGCTTCACGAGGGGATGACCTCCACTTCGACGCTCTCGCCCGGACGGAACGCGGTCGCCATGCCCGCCGGGATGTCGAGCCTGAGGCCGTCAGGGGGCCCGTCGAAGGTGAGGGCGGCGTTCACCTCGCTCAGCGGGAAGTGCGAGGAGACGAACACGGTGCGCTCGCCCTCGTTGGTGATCCGCAGCGTGCTCCGCTCGCGGCCGGCGTTGATCTCCACGTCGCCGGGCGCGAGCCGCACCGCCCCCGGGCCCTCGGCCGGTGGCGGGCCGATCGGCGCGTCCACCGCGACCAGTGCGGTGCCGTTCGGGAAGAGCGCCTCCACCTGGACGTGGGTGACGAGCGCGGGAACGCCGTCCATCACCTCGTCCGGGGTCAGGACCGCCTTCGCGGCGGCGATGACGTCCTCCAGGGAGGCGCCGTCCCACGCCAGTTCCAGGATCTCGTCGCAGATGAGCGCGATGGCCTCCGGCGCGTTCAGCCTGCGCCCGCGGGCGCGGCGGCGGCGGGCCAGCTCGGCGAGCGTGAAGATGGTGAGCCGCTCCTGCTCACGAGGCGTCAGATGCACGTGCTTCCTTCCTTTCGCTCACCGTAGGGGCAGGTCAGAGGGTTACCAACGGCGACACGGTGCGTAAATGGGACGTTAGATTGTGCATGTGACCAACGACGCGATCGCCAGGCTGGCGCTCCGGTGCCTGGCCGGCTACGAGGACCTCATCGACGACTGGCTCGGCCAGGTCATGGAGATCGAGCCGTACGCGCGCGGGCTGGTCAGCCCGGAGGAGGTGCGCGAAGGCGCCCGCGTGGGGTTCGCGCTGATCCTGCGGAACCTCGCGGAAGGCCGCGTCCCCCCGGAGCAGGCGCCGCACTCGGAGCGGATGGGCGAACGGCGGGCCGGCCAGGGAGTGCCGCTGGAGTCGCTGCTGGCGGCGGCCCGCCTGGACGCGCGCGTCCTGTGGCAGGGGCTCGTCGACCACGCGGGGCCCGAGGACGTCTCCGGACTCCTGCAGGCCGCCAACCTGGTGTGGGAGGCGGTCGAAGAGCACAACACCGGCCTCATGACCGGGTATCAGCGCGGGGTCCTGGAGATGGGCAGGCAGCGCGAGGACGAGCGCCGCACCTGGTTCGCCCGCCTGCTCGACAACGACGGCCGCAACCCGGACGTGGTGCGGGACGCCGGCCGGGTCCTCGGCTTCGACCCCGCGGCCACCTTCGTGGCGGTGGTGGCCGACTCCTCGGCGGGGGCGGCCCTGCGCGCGGCGGCGGCGTCCATGGCCTCCCTGCGCCGGCACCGCCACGACTCGCCCATCGGGGGCATCCTCGTGGTTCAGCTCCCCGCCCGCGCACCGGACCCGGAACAGGCGGTGATCGACGCGCTGGCGGGCGTCCCCTGCGGGGTCTCACCCCAGGTGGCGGGCCTGTCGCAGGTGCCTCACGCGGTCCGCCTGGCGACGGCGACGGCCCGTGCGGCCCTCCCGTACCGCCCCCGGGGAGACGCCGACGGCCCGGAGACGGGGGAGAGCGGGGGAGCGGGGGGCGGCGGCATGGCACGCGAC